>NZ_JEXX01000010.1:0-103960 GCF_000582055.1 Acinetobacter sp. 766875
TATTATTATATAAAATAAAAAATAATTTAAATTATTTTTTTAAGAACTATATTAAAATCAACAATTAAATATTTTTCATCTTGAATTGAAAAAAATTCACTCCTATATTTATTTAAAAAACTTAGAATATATAGAAATATATCTTGATTTTTTCCTTATGACTACTCAGAGACAAAAACTTGAACTTCCTTTAGGACATAATAAATTATTACTTCATTCATGTTGTGCTCCCTGTTCTGGAGAAGTCATGGAAGCATTAATTGAGTCCAATATAGACTTTTCTATATTCTTTTATAATCCTAATATCCATCCAGTGAAAGAATATCTCATTCGTAAAGACGAAAATATTCGATTTGCAGAGAAACATAATATTCCGTTTATTGATGCAGATTATGACACAGACAATTGGTTTGCTCGTGCTAAAGGAATGGAAAACGAACCTGAACGTGGTATCCGATGTACCATGTGTTTTGATATGCGCTTTGAGCGTACTGCTTTATACGCTTATGAACATGGTTTTAGCTTAATCAGTAGTTCTTTAGGCATTTCAAGATGGAAAAATATGGCACAAATCAACGATTGCGGGATTCGCGCTGCTTCACACTATCCAGAAATCCAGTACTGGGACTACAACTGGCGAAAAAATGGTGGCTCTAGCCGTATGATTGAAATTAGTAAGCGTGAAGAATTCTATCAGCAAGAATATTGTGGTTGTGTCTATTCTTTACGTGATACAAATCGCTGGCGTATGAGTAATGGCCGAGATCGTATTAAACTTGGTGTTAAGTTTTATAGTAATGCTATGGAAGAAGATTAAAAATCTCTCTAGCTAATTAAAAATAAATAAGTTAATTATATTTATTTCATTTTCTAAATTTTTAAACTTAAATAAAAAGAGCCACATCTGGAGAATGTGGCTAAAAGGTGTACTTAGACGAGCTTTGATGTTTTTATAATAATTAAGTTAGCTTAAAATAATATTAATAAAATTTTTTTATTTTAAAAAGTCATAAAAATAAGCAATTTCTTTTCTCATTAGATTTATTGTGTTAGTTTTTAATACTTTAATGTTTCTATAAACTATTTATATCCAACATATAATTTCATCAATCAGTCAGAATGAAGTGTAATTATGATTCAAAATGAAATAATCAAAGTCTCGCCAGTTCAACAACAAGACTATACTCAATGGTTAGAATATTGGGTTGCCTATCAATATTTCTATCAGGTCAATTTACCCCTCCCTATCACAAAAATGACTTGGGATCGTTTTTTCGATGAAAAAGAACCCATTTATTGTGCTGTTGCCAAAAATAAACAAGGTATCTTAGGTTTTGTCACTTATATGTTTCATCGGTCTACTTGGGCAGAAAATAACTACTGTTATTTAGAAGATCTGTATGTATCACCTGAAGTTCGTGGACGACACATTGGTAAACAACTTATTGAGTATGTACAGAAGCAAGCCACCGAACATAACTGTGAACGTTTATATTGGCATACTCAAGAAAGCAATCAAAAAGCACAAAAACTCTACGACTGGATTGCACAAAAGCCCGGCATTATTCAATATCGTATGTCTTTAACCTAACAAGTAAAAACACCAAAAGCCTCAATTCTTTTGGTGTTTTATTTTTAAACCAAAAATAGTGTTTATTTAATTCTTGATACGAATAAGCTTACTTACTTTATCATTAACAGCTAAACACTGATTAAATGCTGCAAAACGTTTGAGTTCTTGCTCTAGCTCGAAAAAGAAATGCTCTTTATCTTTCACTGTTTTTTCTAAATGTAAGCTAATTACTTCTAACTCTTTCACACTCCGATGCGCTTTACAGTCAATTCGGCCTACCAACTCATCTTGATAGAGAATAGGTAAACAGAAATATCCAAATACCCGTTTGGCTGCTGGTACATAACATTCGATCCGATAATCAAACTCGAATAAAGAAGTTAAGCGATCACGATGAATAAGCGAGTTATCAAATGGTGAGAGTATTTTTAAACCAAATTCACTATCCACTTTTTGCTCTAATGCTGCTACATCTACATATAGGGTTTGACCGTCAGCAAGTTTAACCGCTGATAGAATACCAGCATCAACCTGTTCTTTGAGCACAGCACGCATAGCATCTTTTAAATCATTTTTCTTTAAATGAACTAATTGTTTCCATGTAAATGCCCCATGTGCTCGAAGCGTATTAGTAAATAATTATTGCGCATATTCGTAAAGCGTAGGCATTGTTAAATCAATATTTTCAGGCAAGCAACGCTCTGTCAAATCATAAACTTTTTCCATACCGTTACGCTCACAAATCATCAGATCGCCTTGCATATATAACTGCTCAAAAGCACGGCGTCCCGGACCTGTATTCCACCAATTCCCTAAACTTTTTTTATTTTTCTTGTCAATATCACGTAATCGAATTTTACCTTCAGCACGAACACGCGCCAATATTTCATTCATCAGGTGTTGATCACCTCTATTGAAATAACGGCTTTCCCCTTTCTTAACCGACATCATGGCAGGTAAAGCATAGCGATAATCTTTCATAGGAAGATAAGACGCCGCATGATACCAATATTCGAAAATCTGACGTTCGCGAACCAAACTATTTAAATGGCTTAACTCATAGTCATGCACTCGGTTCCATAATATATGGTGATGAGCACGCTCAACCACAGAGATGGTATCAATCTGCACATATCCTAAATGTTCAATCGCCTGTAAGGTTCCATCTACTCCTGTCGCAAATGGACTATTTTTTCCTAAGCCTTGTTTCAGTAAGGCAATTTTTTTCAAAGAAGATGTCATAAAAATCAAATATTATTGTATTCATTTCAAATCTAAAAATTTCAGAATCATCCTATCACTATTCTTTAATATTCTTTGCAACTAAATCGTATTTCTTTAGATATGTAATATTCTCTACTCACATAAAAATTTATAGGCGAATTTTGCGATAACTTTTAGGTGCTAGCCTTATCACTAAAACTATCACCAGTATCACACTACATATATGAAAAATCCATCCAGCTTTATAAGTCCCTGTAAAGTCGTGTAATGCTGCGACTAGCCAAGGTGGTATTGCTGCAAGTAAAAAACCACCCCCTTGCATAAGTGCAGATAAAGCTCCTGCATTGCTAGGTTCTTCAAAATGGTCAAGTGCAACAATAAGTGTTAGAGCAAAACAGCCTCCCAAGCCAATCCCTAAACAAATTGCCCATAAAATAGATGCAAACTCGGGCACAAATGCAAGTCCAGAAAAACCAGCAAATTGCATGAATAGAGTAAACCATAGCCATGGACGGCGATCTTTATATTGTCTAGCTAAAATAGGCAAAATCAGTGCCGATGCTGCTTGGCTTAAAGCAAGTAAAGCGAGCAATTTTCCACTTTGTCCACTACTCCAACCATGATCTTGAAAAGAAGGTGCTAACCAAGCAACAACCGAAGAATAACCACCATTAACAAGCCCAAAACACAGCATTAATAACCATGTTCTAGGTTTCTTAAACAATGTCTTGACAGGTGCTGGAGGTGCATTCGAACTTACGATAGAGGGTAAAAAAATAAATGTTGAGATTAATGCCAATACAGCTGGTAGAGCAAAGAAAGCCAATCCCACAGGCCATAAACCCGTTATATTTGAGACCACAGGCGCTAACCATGCGCCTAATGCACCGCCCCCCATAAGCATAGCTGAATAAAGTCCCATCATCGGACCAATATGTTGATTAAACTCTCTTTTGATAATGCCTGGAAAAGCTGCTTGTATCAGCGCGACGCCTAAACCGATCACGACCGCACTGATAATTAAACCCTCAGCTGTAGGAAATAAAAATCTAAGGCCACATCCAATACAAATAGTCAGTAAAGCACCCAAAACAACTCTGCGCTCGCCAACTATGCTTTGTACGATTGGACCAATAAATGCAATGACCCCCATTAACATCATCGGCAATAAAGTGAGTAAAGCTATTCCTTGTAGACTCAACCCAGTGCCTGCTCGGATACTGGAGACTAATGGACCAATGCTTGTCATAAAAGGTCTTAAATTGAGTCCAACCAAGGCGACTGTAACGATAAGCATGGATCGAGCAAAAGAAGCTCCAGACTGATTCATTACTTTAGGCCTGACTGATTGCTTTGATAATTCTTCCACAGTACGTAAAGATCGGTACGGCCTTCAAATCGAACAGGTACATATTCAATTTTCATAGACTGCTCAGCAAAGGGTTTTGCAAGATCAGCATATATTTCAGCTGTAGATAAACCAAAAGGTTTTCCGTCTTCATTAGAATAAGCATAATGAACTTTTTTTATACCTGCTAAACGCATTGCAGCCATACACATAGGACATGGATGCCCACTTGCAAACACAGAACAAGCTTCTAAATTTGCAGTTCCTAGAACTTGGCTAGCTGCACGAATTGCAAGTAATTCAGCATGAGCCGTCGGGTCATTGGTTGTTAAAATCTGATTTACGCCCGAAGCAATTACTTTCCCATCTTTTACAATTACTGCTCCAAATGGTCTGCCGCCTTTTTCAATATTGTGATAAGCAAGTTCTAACGCTTGGCGTAAAAACATTTGATTTTCTTTCATCATTTATCCTCAACCAACTTTGCGCCGACTAAAAGAAGTAACTTTCAATTTCACGGTATTCACTTGAATGTACATGCTGTAGCAACGATCCAATTATCTAGATAAGAAACTTAGGTATGAAAAACTCTAAGTAAACTTTAAGAGCAGAACAATTTGGAACTAGAATAAATGTGCTTAAAAGTATTTGGAAATTAAATTATTTAATCGATTGTATTAAGATTATAAATACTTATTTATTGTGCTTTTTGTATTGTTAGTGATAATTCTTATGTTTGACCCTCGTCTTCTTCGTGCATTTGTGACTATTTTTGAAAGTGGCAGTTTTACCGCCGCTGCTGATAAGTTACATCTGACACAATCAACGATTAGTCAGCAGTTGGCACGTCTTGAAGAATCCGTTGGTCATACTCTCATTGATCGCACATCACGCCCTTTACAATTGACTGCCTCAGGTGAATATTTAATTGGTTATGCTCAAAGGATTTTGATACTTCAACAAGAAGCAGAAGCTGTTTTAAAAGATCCAGCAGGTAGTATTCCTATTCGGATTGGCTTACCAGAAGATATGATGAGTACTGCTATGGCAGAAGTTTTCGGCATATTCGCACAAGCCCATCGGTCTATTCGCTTAGATGTTACTTGTGGCCTAAGCCGTAACCTAACAGAGCGTTACCGAAATGGTGAACTGGATATTGTTATTGTGAAAGAGCCTGCTGCGAGTGCTGATTGCTATGCATCTTTACCTGAAGAAATGGCTTGGTTTGAAAGTGAAAATACGATTACCCCCATAACCGATCCTATTGGTTTAGTAACTTTTCCCCAAGGTGGACTTTATCGAGACGAAATGTTTGAAACCTTAGAGCGAGAACGGAAACGTTGGTATATTGCTTTTACAGGCAGTAGTTTAGAAAGTGTTTTAGTCAGTGTCGAAACAGGTTTGGGAATATCTTTACTTCCTGTAAGTACCACTAAAGGTCGTCGTGTACGTAAATATAGGTCGTTAGGTGAAGCTTCACCTATGGTAGTTTCAATTTACATATGGGAAAAAGCTGGGTTGATTTCCCAGCTTGCTGATAAGATGACTACTGTATTGCACGATCGTTTCGAATCGCTCTCTTAAGCTTTTAACTTATTTCATTTAAGCTTTCAGCAATCAATTTTTCCGCCATTTCTTGAGTTTTCTTCAAACCAGGCATTCTATACTCGGTATGACCATAGTCTTGTATAGATTTCCAGCGTCCCCCCCATGTCAGTCCAACGGACTCTGCAACTTGCCCATACAGTCGATACCCCTGCATAGCCCATGGATCACGTTCAGAAATAACCACTTTACCATTTCGTTTAAATGCTACATCTGCTGCTAAACCAAATTGATGGTAGCTCTGATAACCTTTTGCCTTGGTTGTATTCGGGTTGCCTGCCAACATATTTTGGCGCCCTGGACTGCGATAACCTTCAAGCAAGACTAACTCATAACCATATTGCTCTTTCATAATTTTAAAGACCATAAGCAAACGCTGCTTATAGCGTGGGTTCATTTTGTCCCACTTACGATTGACCATATTGGTATCTAAAATTGCACGACCATCGAAACTTGCTTTATCAATAGGTGAAGAATTAATTGCACCACTGTCTTGAGAAGCATATTGTTGTTCTAATTGAGTCGCTTCAACAATTGCCGCTTCAATCAGACCTTCATCTACTTCAGGTGGTGGTGATAAGATTTCTCCATTTAATAATGCGTAAATTTGCGGATCAGTTTTTTTTAAGTATTCGGCTTCAATCCGAGTTGAACTAATCGGACGAGTAAAGGCAAAAACTAAAATGCTGGCAAATAAAAAAAATCCTGCAATTACAATCCACCATTGTTGCAAATGCCAATGAGATTGTAATTTTTCAGGTGCAGCTGCCTGATTCATGGTCTGGGCAAATTGCCTGACCTGATTTAGTTGCCGACGTCCCTGAGGTAATAACGATAAAACAAATGTTCTACCTTTACTTCTGAGTTCGTAAGACATTAAAAATGCCAGCCCTATAGCAAGGCAGGCAAAACAAAAGAAAATTAGAAAAATCATCATGAATTTACTAATTCACCGCAAATGGACTGCGAGTCACTTTGATATCAACCGATGCTTTCGGTGTTTCCGCCTCAGCCTCTGGCTCAACTGGAACTTTCTTAGCTTCAGCAGGTTTAGCTTGAACTACCTTAGGTTGAGCGATAGGTTTTTGCTGAGCTGGTTGTATTGGTTGAGTGGGTTTAGCCACAACTTGTTGCTTAGGTGCTACCCGTTCACCTGTTAACTGTGCATCAAAAGGTGAAACACGTTGCTGAGTTGGAGCCGCATTTTTATGAGGAGCAGGTTTAAAAATACCGCTCAGTTCATTTTCTTTAGGTTGCTCAAAACCATCATGGCTCATTGGATCAGCTTGCTCTTGCTGATCAACTGTAACTTGTCCATGCGTAGAAGAATTCGTCATCAATACTGGATCACGTTCCTGATCTTGATTTGACTTACTCTCAACAGTGGTAGGATCTGACGAATACGGTTGAGACAAGAACAGGAACAGTGAGATGCTTACAAACACCCCGGCAATAATACCAATGATGATATAGATTACTGGTGATCTCGACTTTTTTTTATTCGATTGCAAAACTCGAATAGAAGTTGGTTTTTCCTGAGCCATTTCGTTCCATCATCAAGGTAAATAAATTGTAATATGTGCCTGCTCTTGTGGGGCAGAAATCACATTTTGATAAGTAGATAATGCTTTATCATTTTGATTGTTCAACATAAATCTTAGACCCGCGAAGGTAAGCAATGCAAAAATCAATAAGAAAATCAAAATCCAGAAAAAAGGTAATTCGCGATGAATAATATTTCGTATCTGATCGGGAATTGCCGAGAACGGCGAAAAAGCAACTTTTTTACCTTTTAAATAATCAATTTCGTCACCTACTCGCGCAACCAAATGATTTAAGCTTTCGATAGACTCAATTCGATATTTACCCTGAAAACCTAATAATAGACAGTAATGGAATACTTCAAGAGCAGCTAAACGATCTTTTCCACGGCTTCTCAGCTGTTCTAATATTTCGAAGAACTGATAACCCGCCAATTGAGAACCAAATAAGCTCAATTGCAACGGACTAATCAACCAAGCATTTTGCAAATTAAAATAGCTTGGGTCTTGTTGGGTCACGATTGTTTCATCAATCAATGCACAAAATGCATATTTAGCATCATGAATATCATCTGCTGAAAACTGCAACTTTTTAGCTTGTTGTTCAAATCGATTAAGCAAATCTAAAATCTTTTCACGAAACCGCTGCGCGTCAGCTGGCACATACTGATTTCGAATCAAAAAGATTAAATAAAAACCATCGTGCAATAAATCGATCAGATTAATCGCCTGTAGTTTTGCTTGGGACTGGCTATTATTATTTCCCCCTGTCCCGATTTGCCCGTCATCAAATAAAGAAGGAGCACCTGTAGATTGTGACATTTTTCTCTCCTTTATCTTTAAGCGTTCATGACCGCAATCAGCTCAATACTGATATCTTGGAAGCCCGCTGGAACGTAAATACAAATCGTTTCTGAATCCAACATGCGCTGATAGAGTTCATGATGCGGTTCGATTTCGAAATAGCTCACACCAGAACGCACTGGAATAGCCGTTGGAACTTGAATTAAGTGGTGTAATGGAATGGCTGGCAATGCTGCAACAACACGCTGCTCAACATCCAGCGTACTACCGATTTTAAATCGTAGAGGTACAATCTGAATCAACTCGTGAGTCTGCATTGCACTGCTAGATACGGCTATGTAAAGTCTAGTGTCACGAGTAATCTTATCTGTCTCGAGGCTTCCCACCCAATATGAAGGACGAATTTCTTTAAGGGCAATACTGATGTAGCGACTAGAAATAATGGTATCTAATAAATCACGCAAAATGGTGTCGAGCTGGGTAAAGCTCTCTTGCAAATTGTGATGTTTATAGGCCGGTAACTGATCAACTTCATAAGCTGTCGAAAAAGTTAATAATGAGCCCGCCAAACGCAATAGTTCAAAAAACAATCGTTCCGGATGAATTTGTGGATATTGCAGGAAATGATTCAGACCAGCATGTGCAGTGTTTAAAGCATTGACTAACCAAAACGAAACGATATCACCTGAACGGAATTCAATTAATTTCTGTTCATTTTCACGGTTGTTGGTTTGAATGGTTTTAATTTTTGCCTTAATAACATTCAATGTTCTTTTTAAATTCGAAACCAATGTCTCAGATGCATCGACATGCAAAATAGGTGGAATAAATTTACGATCAATTTCAAAAGCACCTGAACTCTGGCGTTTGATTTTACCAATTGGCAAATAAAGAAAACCATCCAGATTATGATCAGGATTACTGTTTGCATCTAATAATTTAAACACAGCTCGACGACGCAATAAGCTGATATCAGCTTCTGTCGCATTTGTGAACAGATCGTGGGTCTCAACCAAATGTGATTGATAACGCCCCTTCTGTGATTGATTCTGATCAATTAAATTCTGTTTATTGGCTTGTAATAATGGTAATGCCAAATAGATGACCATTTCACCACGTAAATTAAGCTCATCAAGCAGAATTGGTTCAGGTAATAAATCGTAAGCCGGTGCCTGATATATTTCACCGTCTTGCCAAATCATTTCTACCGATTCAAGCGCAAGAATATGTGTACTAAGCTGTGCTTCATCAAAACTTAATTTTTGAACACCATATGAAAACGGCACAACGGCACGAACAGTGTGATTTAAGCGTTGTTCATGATAGGTATCTTGAATTTGGAAATGTTGAGGTCTTAAAAATAAACCTTCGCCCCACAGGACTTTTTCAGCTTTAAACATATGTCTTTACCAATCTTTATTCATATTCATTTTTAGGCTGCACACCTAACATTTCCTGAACCATTTGTAATGGGTTTTCATCTTTAATGACTTGTGCCAACCATTCATGTAATGGCATTTGACTCCATTTAATGGTCTTTTGAAGCATATAACTCACAGGACTATGTGGCTCGTTGGCCTGAAAATAATCGGCTATTTCTTGTAGCACTTTCATTGCTTGCTCACGGTTAGCCAAGTGAGTTTGTGCTTGAGGCTGAAACATAGGCTGTTCTGATACGATTTGTACAGGCACTTGATTTTCCATAGATGGAGTCGTAATAACAGCGGCCTGTTCTTGGGTTTGGGCAAGCCCACTACCAAAAGCCTCTGCTTTATAAATCTTGCGTAAGGTGCTGTGAATGGTTTCAAATGCAGAATCAATTGCAGCAAAACTTGGTGCATCTAATCCCATTAAGTGATCAAGCGTCTGTTTTAAAACATTCCACTCCGTTAGAACCGAAGTAAACTCTTGATAATTTGAATATTGAAAGGTTTTAGACGTATTAAAAATCGCTTGATCAAATTGTTCCAATTCAGATGGACCTGATTGGCTGTCGTACTCTTCTGTTTGCTTACGACGAATGTTTTCGTGGTATAGAAAATTATCGTAATCAAGTAAGTTGTAATAAGGAGCTGTGTTAGTTAAAGATACTTTCTTCAACAAACCAGGCAACTGATTAATTAAACCTTGTAATAAACCAATACGTTGGTCTAAATCATCATCTTCAATAATCGGATGAATATCCTGCCAATATTGGTTCAGCATGGTATGGGTTAAAGTTAAACCCTTTACCATACCCTCAAAGCCATTTAGATGAGTCCAGGCTTCTATTAACCATGTTAATAGGCGGATATCTTTGGTTTTTTCTGTGAGCAAATTACTGACGCTCTTTGCGACAAAATCCCAATCTGCCTGTTTCCGCTCAGCAACCCAATCCCCCTGATCTAATAATAGATCATCCTCAGTTCTCGCTTTCTTTATTTCGTGAAATTCATTAGAAAATGAATAATCCTCTCCACAAAGTAAGCTGTCATTAATGGGTTTAAGTAGTTCAGAAATATCAATACTCATCTAATTTTAGCTCTATTAATTTTAAACTTCTGATTTCAACTTTTTACTAGTCCGTTTTTTAGCAGGCTTCGCCACAGGATCTAGTAAATATTGAATTTCATCATCTTTGGCATCAATCATGATTACTTTCGGCAATTTTTGATCTGCTAACGCCACTAAAATCTCAGTTGCCAAAGCAGGTAAAACTGTCGAATTTAAGATGTTATCGACATTACGGGCGCCACTATCCACTTCAGTACAACGGCTAAGTAGTAACTCGACTAAATCCTCTGAATATTGGACTGCTGTTCCATATTGTTTTTCGATTCGAGCGGTAATTTTGCCCAACTTGTGTTTAATAATTCGAACCAATAAATCGTCATGCAACGGAAAATATGGCACAACTCTCATACGTCCTAAAAAGGCTGGTTTAAATTGTTTATATAAACTTGGTTTTAAATGCTCAATTAACTCTTCTGCTGTAGGCCACTCTTCAACAGGCTGATTTAAACACGCCTGCATAATTGCACTAGAACCTGCATTTGAAGTTAATAAAATTGTCGTGTTTTTAAAATCAATAACGCGACCTTCACCATCTTCTAAAGTACCTTTATCAAATACTTGGTAGAACAGCTCTTGCACATCGCTATGTGCTTTTTCAATTTCGTCGAGTAGTACAACACTATAAGGATTACGGCGTACTGCTTCGGTTAACACACCGCCTTGACCATAGCCCACATATCCTGGAGGTGCACCTTTAAGTGAAGATACCGTATGCGCTTCTTGATATTCAGACATATTAATCGTGATTAAATGCTGCTCACCACCATACAGCTCATTTGCTAAGGTAATTGCGGTTTCAGTCTTACCCACCCCGCTAGGGCCAACTAAAAGGAATACACCTTGAGGTTTATTTGGATCTTCTAATTTAGCCTTTGATGTTTTAATACCTTGAACCAATTGTGTAAGTGCATAATCTTGGCCCATTACACGCTCGCCCAATTTATCTTCAAGCGTTAAGATTTGCTTAATTTCATCATTTACCATTTTCCCAACAGGAATACCGGTCCAATCAGAAATAATTTCATTAATAATTTGAGAATTTACACGCTCAAAAACTAATGGCTGTTGACCTTGAATATCAGCAAGATCTTTGCGCATTAAATTAATCTGATCATAGGCTTCAGACTCATTAGAATGGCTCTGCGCTTCTAATTCCTGAATTTTACGAACTAGCTCTAATTCTTTTTGCCATTGTTCCTGAGTTTCTTGAATCTCGTTTTGTAAAGACTCTAAATGATTCTTCAGATTCTCTAATCGTTCATGGTGTATTGGAATCTGACGATGTTCATTTTCCAAAATCTGTTGCTCAAGCTTTAAGTTATGTTCTTGTGCCTTCAATTGATCAAGTTTGACTGGCTGTGCATTTTGGGTCAACGCTACACGTGCTGCCGCAGTATCAAGAACACTTACTGCTTTATCCGGGAGTTGACGACCACTAATATAGCGATGAGAAGCATGTACAGCTGTGATAATTGCTTCATCATCAATTTGTAAATTAAAGTGCTTTTGCATTACTGGAATCATTGCACGTAGCATATCAACAGCAACTTCTTCGGTCGGCTCTTCAACCTTTACGACCTGAAAACGGCGGCTTAAGGCAGCATCTTTTTCAAAATATTGTTTATATTCAGCCCATGTTGTTGCAGCAATCGTTCGTAGCTCACCACGTGCAAGAGCAGGTTTTAAAAGGTTAGCAGCATCGTTTTGCCCTGCTTGGCCACCTGCACCAATAAGCGTATGTGCTTTATCAATAAATAAAATAATAGGATGAGCCGAAGCCTGAACTTCCTGAATCACTTGTTTTAAACGGTTTTCAAACTCACCTTTAACACTTGCACCTGCTTGTAAAAGGCCCATATCTAAAACATGCAAATGTA
This sequence comes from Acinetobacter sp. 766875, assembly GCF_000582055.1. Classification (NCBI taxonomy): domain Bacteria; kingdom Pseudomonadati; phylum Pseudomonadota; class Gammaproteobacteria; order Moraxellales; family Moraxellaceae; genus Acinetobacter; species Acinetobacter sp. 766875. The sequence continues at coordinate 12,526 of NZ_JEXX01000010.1, forward strand.
CATTTTTTAAAGCCTCAGGAACTAAACCTTGAGCAATTTTTAAAGCTAGCCCTTCAACTACAGCTGTTTTACCTACACCAGGTTCGCCAGTTAAAATCGGGTTATTTTGGCGTCTGCGCATTAAAATATCGAGCATTAAACGAATTTCAAATTCACGCCCAATAACTGGATCAATTCCACCATTCTTCGCTTTTTCAGTTAAATTAATCGTATATTGATCTAAAGCTGGTGTTTTTTGAGTTTTTACATTTGGAGTAGCAACTTGTTCTAGCTCAGCTTCTTCTTGTGAAGAAGTTTTAGGTTCTTCTTGTTGTTCTACACTCTTTTCACAAATCTCAAGAAATTTATGCTTCATTGAGTCTATCGGTAAAAGATCAAATAAACTCGAAGCTCTTGTTGCAATTTGATATAAATCTGGCGCAGTTAATAATGCAACTAATAAATGACCACTACGAATGACAGGTTTTTGTTCTGCCGAAGCCAATAACCAAGCTTGCTCAAATAAACGAACAATGGATTTAGCAAAAATTGGAGTACGTGTATTACCTTTTGGTAATTGAGAGATTGTCTCTTTTAAATCATCTGCCAAAGCGTCAGCTGAGATTTTATATTTTTTTAATAAAATTTTTAAATCATTTTCTAAAGACTGATTAAGTAGCTCTAAAAATAAATGTTCAATTTCAATTTCGTAGTTTTGCTGAAGAACACAAGCATTAGCCGATTTTTCTAAAGCAGTGCGCGCAACTGTAGAAAGTTTTGTAATTAAAATTTTTAAACTACTCATCATTACTCTCAATATTTTTAAATAATTTAATACTTAAAATCATAATGCCCGTATATTACCAAAATTTAGCTTTATCCGACAAACAACCTAGCATCATAATCATTAATATGATTTGTTCGATTTCTTATCTCAATATAAAAAATCTAATATCATTAAGAACATTTAATTAGTAGATATATCTTTTCAAGTTAATAGTTTAAGTGAAAAGATATATCCTCTGCTATCCTTGATTAACCAAACTTTGTTTCGGTAATAATTTACAACCACAAGATAATGAATCATTTACTCTTGCTGCTGATTTTCCCATGACTTGCATATTTGGATCTCCAGAAACAATCGTAGAAACCGTTTTATGAGCCGGACAAGTTGCTTTGTCACCTACACACGCAATTGCAATTCCATCTATTAAAAATGCACTATTACCAGAAATGACTTGCCCTCCACCTGTCGTTGGGCAACCAATCGTAATATAAGGGCTAGCCATATTCTTCTCCTTATGTTTATAAAACGGTGAACTCAATTCGACGGTTTTTCTTTCTGCCTTCTGGAGACGTATTATCTGCTACAGGTTTAGTCGAACCTAGTCCTTCTGCAGACAAATGATCAGCAGGAATGTTCTTACTCACCAAATAATTTTTAACTGCTAATGCACGGTCTTGACTGAGTTTTAAGTTTTTAGTCGCATCTCCAGAACTATCAGTATGTCCTACAATTTTGACTTTTTTACCGCCAACTTTATTTAAAGCAACCGCCATTTCATCAAGAATTTTTTGGCCAGCATCTGTGAGCACTGCACTACCAGATTCAAATTCAATAATTCGATTTTTTAAAGCATCATCAATGACTTTCTGCTCAGCCTGATTTACAGAAAGCTGTGAAAATAATTGATATGGTGGCTGTACTAAACCCTGAAATATCTGAATAGTTGGTTGTATTTCTGTAGGATTTAGCATTTTTCCAGTCAGTTCAAATCGCGTGCCGTTAACACTTAACTTGCCCTGAGAAACTTTTTTAAGATCTGGTGTAATCACTCTTGTTACAGAGTCACTCCAGCCATTTGGAGCTGCTACTGGTCGAACTTGTATCTTATCTACCACTTGGTCTGCACCATAAACAGACTGCATTTTCATTAAAATAGCCTGTTTACTTGCTTCGTTTGGCACGACACCTTCAACAACGATTGGCTGTGCTAAAGCATAATTGGCAATCGCATAGATACAACAGCCTTTTATTAATTGTGAAAGTTTAATTTGATATTTTTGATTCATTGTTATTCACCCAAAAAAGTCTGTCTAAATAGTTTTAAACCTTGATTTAAACTTAATTGGCGTTGGCATAAAGATTGTTCTAGCGTAGCTAAACCAGCATTTTGTTCCAAATAAGTATCAATCCATTGAGCTTCTATTAAAGAAACCCAATGTTTACTATCCATATTCTGAGTAAAAATATCGCTAAGAGCTAAAATATCCGCCCCCTGAAAACCAAAGAATAATACTGGCTGCTCTCGATGTAACAATCCAATCAAGACTTCAGTATTATGGTGTTTTAAAAAACGACAAATGATACTGACCCAGAATGCTGCTATTTCATAACAATAACCAGGATTATTAATCGGCAAAATTAGCACTTTATTTAAGCGACTGGTTCCATTTTGTAAAATTGGCTGCAGTAATAATCCTAGCCCAATCATACTTTGAGCTAATTCATAAATACTTAGCTTCATTAACTGAGCAAACGAATGCATTGTATGGTTTTCATAAAAACCGACACATTCACGTTCAGATAAAACTTGAATTTGATTTGGTAAATGATTGAGCTTACCAAATAATAAATCAGAATCTTTAATACCTCTTACAGCACGATTATTTTGAAATAAATCAACTAATACATGCTTATAACTATAAGGCGCATATAATAAATTTTCGTAAGGTAAATCAATCTCAAGTAAATGACTGAGTACCATTGGAAAAGCTCGGCCTGAACTGTCTTCGCTCGCCAGTAAATTTGCAGCTAAAAACATATTCTCTTGTGGATTTGCAATAAAGAAGTCCAATGGAGGCAACGTACCATATGCCTCTTTGAACGTAGTGGATTGCATTGCATACTCCAGCGCTTCTGTAATCCACTGGTCAAGCACCTGTATTAAGGCATATTGACCCTTTGTTTTTAAGAAATCACCGCGTGCCGGACTCTTCCCATAATACAGAGGAGTTGTTTTTAATGTATGCATTAGACCTCCTCCTTTAATGTTGAGGTTACTTTCCCTGTCATGGCTTAACTCCCGCAGTTGGTTGAGTTGCAGCAGGTTGTGTTAATGCAGCAACTGGATTTGCAGGTTTCGTAGGAGCAGCAGCCTGAGCTGGTGCTTGCTGCGCCGATACAACACGGGCAGCTTTATCAGCAGTAACTTTGTCAACCAATTGCATACCAGAGTAACCACGACTTGAACCAATACTGCCTGAGTTACTACTAATAAGACGGAAGTTCATTTTCACAAACAATGATGGATCCGTCTTACTGCGCCAAAGCATTTCGAAACCACCGTTCTGCTCTTTACGCTGTGCACTATCAATTAAGCGGTTAATACCATATTCACCTGGCTCATCAAAAATCGTATGGGTTTGACCTTGTAAATCTACAGCCGTAATACGCGCACCAGGAATGCTGCCTTGATTTGGCCAAATAAAGTTAACCCATTGCTGTACACCATTTTCATAAGTCATACGCTGACCATCAATATCAACGGTATATGAAAGCAATTGCGGGTTTTGAATTGGGTAGAACTGGAAGTTAGACTGATTTGTTGCCGGAGCCGCTGGTGCCTGACTATTTAATTCCCCAGTTGCCATACCATTTGTAGGTGCGACATAGCGCTGGAAATTCATCACAAATTGCGGGTTTAAACTAATACCCAAATCTTTCCATGTTTTTGAAGTTAAGGTATAGCCACGACGAATAACAAATGGGTCTAAGCTCTCTTTAACAAAACGGGAAATGCTACCGTTTTCACCAAGAATTTGACCAATTTCACTACTTGTTGCTTGTAAAGAAGCGGATGAGTTAAACGGATATTTCTTAGCAAGATTTGTAGTAAATGGCTGATACGCTTGCATAACCCAAAGTTTATTAATTTCATCTTGAGTAGGCGTAATTAGACTTTCAAAGGCTTGTGTAAGAGGACTTACCACTAATTTTTGTAGCAATTGCTGATCAATTTCACTGAAACCAACCGCCATTTTTTCATCTACAATTTTTTGAGTCTGATTAAATACCGATGTCTGCTCATTTAAGGTTTGCTTAACCAATGTCATAGCACTTGGCCCAACCTCACCCGCATTTTTAAGTTCATTAAACTTACTACGCACTAAAGCAAGATTTGTCATATATTCATCAAGTAAAGATTTACCCTGTTGATCATCACGTTTACGAACCAACTGATAAAACATTTGATATTCTTGAGAAATAGCACCTTGAGCATTAGCAACTGCTTGATTTGCTAATTGTTTATCATCACGGTTTAAGACTTTGCGTTTGAACCATGCAATAAATCCTTTTTGAGGAGCAGCTAATTCTGCTTGAACAACTGGATTGTCCCAATTTGTTTCAATAGCTACACGTTCAATAAGCGTGCGAATTGGTGAATTTTGTGGCTCGCCTAATACATCAATATTTTTTACTTGCTGAGCAAATTGATTTGCTTTTGCATAGTGAATACCACTTAAGAATTTTCTCCATTCCGCGATATATTCTTGCTTATAAAGTGCTGTGAGCTGCTTTCTAATTTGCTCTGGGCTACCCGAGAAAGTTAAGTCATCAGATTGACGGCTATTAAGCACCCAGTCTTTACTATCTGTAGGCTTATCTGCTGCTTCCTCAATGGCTTTTTCTACGTAGTCATTCCAAGCTTTTTGAGTAAATACACCTGGTAATGCATAGCTGCCTAACACAACATTTTTATTTGCCTCACCAACAATTTGACTTACTGTCAAAGCTGGGAAGCGAACAGCAGCACGCATTTTAATTTCGTTATAAACACGGTCACGTGCTGGCATACCTCTAATCACAGAGAGCAATACTTGACGTGTCTGATCAACTAATTGAGAGTCAGCATCCAAAATTGGGAACTGCTTATCATTTGCTAATGTCATTGCATACGACAAGATCTGTTCCGCTTCCTGAATCATATCTGCACGTGGCATTTGCCCTTTATTAGCATCCAGCCAAGAACGCCAGAAACGTGTTACCTGATCACTTAAATGACTTGCATCCATATACTGTGGATTACTCATCATCAAATATGCTTTTAATGCATTATAAGCATCTTGAGGGTTGGTATCTGACGGCTCTAAATATTGCTGAGTTTGAGCAGTTTGCTTAATCTCAACGTTGGTATGATTTGCTTTTAAAGTCGCTTCATTATTTTTCACACGTTGCAAATACTGAGCAATATTTTGCTGAGTAGGTGTTAAAACAATTTGTTTAACGCCTTTTAAATATTCAGCTTTTAATTTTTCACGTAATTCATTGCCTTGATATAAACCAAAACTAAATTTTAGAGGTCTATTTTCATCAAACTCGTCTAATTGCTGTAGACGTCTTTGTAAAATAAGTAGGGCTTCCAATTGAGTTGATAATTGTTGACCCGAACCCTTCTCTAACTGAACAACTTTATTTAAATCGGCTTGAACTTCACCAATAAGTTGTTGGTTATTGCGATACGACCAAACCCACACACCCAGAATAATTGAAACGCCAGCTAAAGCACCAATAAATGCAATATAACGCTGACGCTTTTTACCTGCATTTACATGCTGTTTAACTAAATCTTTATCTCTTAAAATAACATCTGAAAACAAGCCTTTTAAGAAATAACCATGGTTAGGCGTTGTTTTTAATTGATCTCTTACTTCATTTTGAGCAATTTGAGAAAGCTGAAATTCTTGTGCAATTTGCTCAGTCATTGGGCTTTCTATTACACCCTCTTGCAAGGCACTTGTGAAATAGAAACCACGGAAAACTGGTTGGAACTGGTAAGGGTTATCTTCAAAAAGTGTAGCAATAAAACTTTTTAATGCAGGTTTTAATGTTTTAAATTCTAATGGGAAGGTCATCACACTCGGTGAGATATTTTGAGAGTGTCGACGACTAAGATGGGTCGAGCTTACCCCTTTTAAACCATCGTAAAGAATATTGTAGTGTTTCTCAAAAAGATCTACAGCATTATGAGAAGAATTCTGCTCGTATGGCAGTGTTGCACCCCATGCCTGATTATATTCTTGTACTTCATAGAACTCGAAAAATTCGGTAAAACCCGCAATCAAATCCATTTTTGAAAAGACTAAATAAACGGGTACTACAACTTCTAAACGTTCCGTTAAATCTTGAATACGAGCACGTAAATTTTTAGCAAGCTTCAATGAATGTTCAGGACTTTGGCTCACCAGTTCAGCAATACTTACAATAAGAATTAAGCCATTCACTGGAGCTTTAGAACGGTTTTTCTTTAATATATTTAGAAAACCTAACCACTCTGAATGATCTTCGCTATATACCGAATAACGACCAGCCGTATCTAATAAAATACCTTCTGTAGAAAAGAACCAGTCACAATTACGGGTACCACTTAAACCAGCCGAAACCATTTTTTGATGTGTTTCTTCAAAAGGAAACTTTAAACCAGAATTATAGATTGCAGAACTTTTACCAGCGGCTGGATTACCAATAACCATATACCACGGCAACTCATATAGTGCTGCATTACCCTTCTTATCTCCTAGCTTTGACTTACGAATCAATTGAATAGATTCTTTCATTTGTTGGCTGATAAGTTGCAGCTCTTCTTTATCTTTATTTTTGCCGTACTCAGCTTGGTTATCTTTTTCTATCGCTTCAGCAAGCTCTTCACCTTGAACGGCATGCTTTTTGCGCTGAATTAGCCAATAAATTCCATAAACAATGAGCCCTAAAGCATAAGCAGATGCTAAAGCCCAAAATATATGGCGAGGAATTGAAGTATAGGAAGACATCAATGCCACGAACAATGACAAGGCGATAATTGCTTTAGGATTCGTGATGTACTGCCACAAGTAGCCTAAAATTGTATGCATTCTATTCTCGTTCTAAGTTCAAAGTTTAAATTAGCTATTCAACACCATCGCATCATCTTCTGAATTTTCAGTGACACTCTGCACAAAGGTATGTGCTGACACCGTATTTTCGCCAAAGACAAAAGGAACGATATGTTCAGGAAAATGCATACTGAGCATAAAGCCATAAATATCAACTAAATGCTGAGTATGCCCCAATGAAGATTTCACATAAATAAAGTGATGCGGTTCAACAGAAGTTTGCGTAAGTTGCTGCTGCAGTTGCTTCGCTGCTTTTATATCTGTCTGATCTGAAACAATAAGTACATATGGCTCATCCCCCTCGTACTGCGGTAATTCATTTAAGTTCAGGGTATTAAGAACTTTTGCAGTTTTTTCTTGACCAATTACAACTTTTAAATTTTTAGCAGGTTCCAGTTCTTCAATTTTTAAAGAGGGATCTGCAATAAGGCAGCTTGTAGCAAACTCCGCCGGAATATAATCCTTAACCATCCAAGACTTTTCATGAATCAGGTCCTGATCAATTTCTGAATCAACAGCAAGCATGAGAAACATTTCATGCTCTTTCTTTTGAATACGTTTTAATAAATGAATAAATTCTTGATAAGCCACACGCTCTCCCAAAAAGTGATATTCGATATGAACTTTTTGGGAAATAATGCCAATTTCAGTAAAGAACTCTAAAATTAAATCGTTACTTTGCTCATCATTCCATATATGCAATAAATCTTCTGGAAGAAGAATATGTAAATTCAGTCGATTTAAACGATGTACTTCAACTACAGGTGTTTCTGTATCTTCATATTCAGAATTTGGATCAACCCATGCAGGATGCATGTGATATTCACGGATCTGATGAGATTCATAAAATAAAATTGAACGCTTTAAATGTTCAGCCAAGCGATACAAATTCTCTATGTTTTGTTCTAATTGCTGTCTTATTAAAGACATAATACGAATTTGTCTTGGTGAAGCTGCGTATTCAAAACTCTCTTCATCCGACTCGGCCAAATCTTTAATTCGATAGGATAAAAGTGGCAATCCATAAGAATTTAACAACTGATCATCAAGCTCTGGACTTTTGAAATCTTGTATTTCTTTAATAATAGTTTCATTCTCGCCCAATGCATGTATAGCAAAAGCAGAGTAAATATGAAAATCTAACTGCTCTAGAGGCTGATCAGGTGTAGTCGTTTGTTTTTGGCTATCATCATTTTGGCTTTGACTTACAACTTTCTCTTTCTTTTCTTTATAACTTTTATAAACGCTATAAATCAGCCAAGGCGATAAGATCGCCAATGTAATAATTGCCGGTAACAAAAGAAAATAAAGGAAAAAATCCCCTTTATCAGGGTTATATTGAACATCGCGCCAGTAGAAAATAATCAATCCACTAACAAGTGTAAAAATAGCGATGAATGAGAGTAATATTTTTTTAATCATATTTGCTCTCCAATAAAGCTATAACATGTTTCATGGCTATGGGTGCTAGGCTTGCGAGACATTAAAAAAGCACCTTGCCCTAAGCCATTGGCTTGGCTTTGAGTCAGGCGAACAGGTTGCATTTCCGACTCATCTAATATCAGTCTTAGATCGATTGAAAGTGTCGGACTGCACCATGTTTCTACAATTTTTTTAAGCTTTAAACTAAGCTCTTGGTGAGGTAAAAACTTTAAATATTGCTGTCGCTTAAGTGGACCTATCTGAATCTCAATTTTTCCATCAATTTGTTGAATCGTTTCCCCACAAAACGTGTTAATACCAAGTAAGCTAGGCTGGCTTCCACCTAAAGTTGTTAACTGATCACTTGCTAACTTAAATGATTCTTGTATGAACTCTTTAATTGTAATTTCATGCTTAAATATACAACTCAACATTGTTTTCAAAGCATGAACGGTATTATTTTGCCCCTGCATTAAGCCCGAAAATTCAGCAAAATATTCATCCAAATCTTGTTGTTGATGTTGTGATCGAACATAACCATTTAAAGCATGCAGGATATCCAAATAATCATTTTTATTTTCTATTTCATATCGCACAGGCAAGTGATAAGTAATACTTGACTCTACATACTGACCAGTTAACTTATGATTAAATAAACTCAAAAACTCTTTAGTTTCAGCTCGTTGCTGCCGTGGAGCCTGCTTAATTTTATTTGTATAAGTATAAGGTAATGCCCCTTGTATACCGGTAAGGCCAACGATCAAGTTAGTTAAATGAACACGCTCATCTACTAATTCTAAACTTTCAATTTCAGTGGCCGGAAAGTTTAAGTTAAACGAGGTCTCAAATTTGAAATGATCAGTCCATGACGAACAGGCATCATTAGCTGGGCTATGACGCAATAACCGTGTTGCTTGAATAAATTCAAAAGATTTGGGGCGTTGAAACAACTCAGCAGTTATAGAAGAGTCTTGCCACCAACGTTCTGACTGCATTGGTATAACTCCTGCTGAGATGAATAATCCTTAACCACCAAATCAACAAAACTATTAATTTGAACCTTTAAATTAAAAACACGACTTAATAATTGACTAAAAATATATAAGCTATGCCCTCTAAACACTGATGAATCAATTTGTAATTCAGCTTTTACCCCTCTCACAAACATTGGAAATGGTTTGCCATCTACAAGTTTATGGGTAAGTGAAAATTCTAATTTTTTAATTGATTCAATAATTAAATAATTTTCTTTTGACTGCGGTAAGTTATATAAAGCCAACAGCTCTTTAACATGAGAAACAGCATCCCCTTTCATAAGCGCTAAGCTATTTAATGAAAGATGCGAAATCACACGCCATTGCTCACTTTGGCCTTGTTCAAACTTATAAGGTTTGGTTGGTCGCTTTAAGACAATCGCACGTCTCGCCAAGCTACTATCGTTTAAATTTAATACGTTATTAGACTGACCCAGCGCTTCATGAGGCAAATCACGGTTTGAACATAATAATTTGGTACTAATAAAATCTGAGCGTGTTGAAAATGGATTTAGATTTTTAGAAATAATGGAATAGCCCATTTCAACAAAATTAGACTGTAACTTTTGATAATTCACTGAGTAAAAAAAGCGAGCTGTATCATTGTGATAATGACTCATTGCAAAAAACGGTAAAACAGGAACATAACTTTCTTCCTGATTTGTTTTTTCACGTACCATATTCATCTCAAGTATTGAATATACTTGATAAAATTCAGGATGATGAGCATCTGTAACCAGTGGATATTCGAGTTGCTTATGAACTATCTTTTGAGGTTCGGCATATTTTTCGAATAAGTTGATTACTGGGGTAGTAAACAATTTAAAGTTTGCAATATTTAATTCAGAATAGTTTCTAACAACGGCTTGATCGTTTAAATTTAATTTGAAATGAATGAGAAGCTCAAATTCGGATACTTGCTGAGGTAACCCCTTTAAAAAATCTAAATCAAGTTTCAGATAGCTAAACTTTTCTGGGAAACAAAAATACTCCATTAATAAACGATAAGCATGATGCGTATGTTGATCGAGGGGTAATAGACTTTCTTGTTCAGAAAAACCTATCAGCTCGAATGGATTTTTACCCAACTCTACAATCTTTTGCCCATGTTTAAGTGCAAAACTGGTCCCTTTTTTAAAAATGCTATCAAGTACTTGAAGAGGAAAATTAGAAATAGCATCCAAATAAATAGGAAGCTTTTCGTGAACTAAAGATGCATGAGCGTTATTAAAAATTTCAAATTTAAAACTTAACGTCGCATTTTGATTTAAGTGCATATGTGCACTAGGTGTAGTTTTAAAATCTAAACCACTTAAATGAATAGGTAGTAATTTTACATCTTGAGTTGTATTGAACTCACACTGTACCCCTTTAAAACTACGAGATTTCAAAACGGTATGATCAGGTACAAGATGAGGTTCGGTAAGCTGTTTAATTTTATTAATATCTTCAAAACTAACGACAGAACAAGCAGGAAAATGACGTAAGTATTGAGGAAACATTACCTCAAATAAAGAACGAGTAAAAACATCATAACTGTCTGTAAGTTTTTTATCGATTCGAGCCGCAATCAGCGAAAAAGCCTGAATCAGACGTTCAATATGCGGGTCATCAATTTGCTCTTGATTTAAAGATAAACGCTGAGCAATTTTTGGATATTTTTGGGCAAATTCTCGAGATTGCTGACCAAATTCTTGTAATTGTTTTTCATAAAACGGTAAAAGCTCTTCTATCACAGTACACCCACTACGCTTAAGTTCTCGCTGAAATTACATACTGCTGCGTTGTTGGTTTTAACAATGCATCAAATACAACAGGTTCATATAGAGGGTGAATATTTAGATAAGCCTGAATACTTAAACATAATGCGCCCATATTATGTCCATCTAACAACATCTCTACTCGTATTTGTCTTAACCGAGGCTCATGAGCTGCTATTGATTGCTCAATGGATTGGCAAATTTTATCTCGGTCTAGAGGGTTGGCTGTAGAGAGCCCTACAAAATCAATAATCCCAAACTGAAGTATCGATTTCTTTACAAGTGGATAGTCATCAACTACATGATCTAACTTTGCTACCCGACTATTGAGCAAATCTTCTAAATCCTTTGCTACAGATTCTCTTAATTGCTGAATAGAAAGACCTTTTGCATAATCTTCACTTTCTGGAATTAAGCGATCAAATAAAGTTGAACGAAATCCGTATGGATAAAGCCGATCTAAGTTCATTCGAGTTCACAACAAAGCATATTTAGAGACAGCAGAGGCTAACTTTGTGTCAGCCTCCACCAAATATTCACTTAAATAATTAAGCTGCGTAAGAAGCTGTATTATTAGAAAGTGACCATTTCTTAGTAACAGCACCTTTAGCAGTACCGTTAATATCTTGTTGGTTATAAGTCCACTCAACAGCAGCATATTTCAAGCCAAATGCTTCTGTAGGAACGCCTTCTTCGTTAACAGTTGGAGTCACGCTAGAAACTAGAACATGCTTCAATTTGATTTGTAAGTACTTGATACGTTTATCGCCATTTGCACGATAAAAGTCGATTTGTACTTCATCAAATGTATAACCAGCTGAACATGCTTCCCATAGTTTAGGGCTAGTAGCATCTAAGTCTTTTACGAAAACCATGTCAGAATGTTCAACACGCTCAGCAGTGTGACCACCTACGCTACTTGAAGTAGCAGATTTAGGTTGACGAATGTTATGAGACCAAGAGTTAACTTCTAACCAACCTTTGTGCTCAGAATCACGAGATTCTCCATCAACTTTATATTTACCGCGAAACTCAACGTATATATCTTTCATTTAGAACTTTCCTATTTTTAATTTAAAGTTATTCTTTAGCTGACCTTGATTAATTTGAGGACTGAGGTAACTCAGTGACAAGTCGTAAAGAAACCGACAACTCATCCAGCTGGAAATGTGGTCGCAAGAAAACCACAGATTTGTAGTGACCTGGTTGAGCAGGATCTTCTACAACTTTTACAGACGCTTCACGTAATGGGTATTGAGCTTTTGCTTCTTGAGAAGCGCCATCATCAAGTAATACATACTGTGACAACCACTCGTTTAAAAATGCTTCGACATTACCAGCAGAAGCAAAACTACCCACTTTATCTCGCATCATTGCTTTTAAGTAATGTGCAATACGTGAAACAGCCATGATGTACTGAATTTGACTTGATAAAGCCGAGTTTGCGTTGGCAGTATCGTTGTCATATTTTTTAGGTTTTTGAGTTGATTGCGCACCAAAGAAAGCTGCGTAATCTGTATTTTTACAATGTACTAATGGAATAAAGCCTAGATCGCTTAGCTCTTTCTCACGACGATCTGTAATTGCAATTTCAGTTGGACACTTAAATACCACTTCACCATCTTGTGTTTTAAATGTATGGACTGGTAAACCTTCAACCAAACCACCACCTTCAACACCACGAATAGCAGCACACCAACCATGCATATCAAATGCATTTGTTAAACGAGTACCAAAAGCATAAGCTGCATTCATCCACAAATATTCATTGTGATTTTCACCAGAAACATCTTCAATAAAATTAAAGCCTTCTGTCGCAGTGCCTTCTTTTGGATGATATGGGAGACGACCTAAAACATGCGGCAACGTCAATGCAACATAACGTGAATCTTCACTGTCACGGAAAGAACGCCATTGAACATATTCAGCAGTTTCAAAGATTTTTGAAACATCTCTAGGACGATCAATATCTGTAAATGACTCAAGGCCTAAAATGCTTGGACTAGCAGCCGAAACAAATGGTGCATGCGCTGCTGCAGCAACATGAGAAATTTGTTCAAGCAAATACATGTCAGATGGCGTGCGGTCAAACTCAAAATCACCAATTAATGCTGAGTATGGTGCACCACCAAAAGAGCCATATTCTTCTTCATAGATTTTCTTAAATAAAGTGCTTTGATCAAAATCTGTAGCACCCTGAAAATCTTTTACCAACTCTTTCTTTGTCGTATTTAACATACGAATTTTAATAAGCGGATTTGAAGGTGTTTCTTGGCAGAAGTAATAAAGACCACGCCACGTTGATTCAATTTTTTGAAATTGTTCATTGTGCATAATCTGACTTAACTGACTTGAAATCAGCGCATCGATTTCTGCAATACGCTTATCAATTGATAAAGTCATATTTTCAGAAACAGTAATGGTTCCAGCCATTACTTCTTTGGCAAGTTCACCAATTAAACTTTTAGCACGTGAATGTTCTTCTTCATTTCGTGCAATGCGACTTTGCTCAACAATTGAATCTAAGAGATTAACTTCTTCATTTTCAACAAGTGGCATCGCTGCTGATTGAGTATTATTCATGGTCAGCCTCCGCACTTAATTTACGAATCTGATCAGTATTTTTAAGAACTTCATCAAGCAAATCTTCTAAACGTTCACTGTTAGAAATTTTATTTCTTAAATCAGTTAAACGTTCACGTGCTTCCACCAATTTCTTTAATGGATCAACTTGTTGAACAACATTTTCAGGACGGAAATCTTCCATTGACTTAAATGTTAAATCAACAGCCATCTTCCCACCCTCTTCAGTTAGCGTATTATCTACCTGAAAAGCAGCTCTTGGAGACAACGACTCCATTACTTCATCGATATTATCTAAATCTACATTAATAAATTTTTTATCTTTTAACTTTGTACGTTCAAGCTCAGATGCTGCGGAAAAGTCACCCATCACACCAACAACAAACGGGAGTTCTTTCGCTTCTTTTGCATCACCAATTTCAACATCGTAAGTAAGCTGAACACGAGGAGGTCGAATTCGTTGAAGCTTCTTTTGTACGCTTTCTCTTTTAGCCATAAGGTTCTATCCCAGATTATTTAGTTAAAGGGTCAAAAGGCGAACTTTTTGATTTACTAACACTCGCAACAGGCGCAGTTTTTGGTTTAACTGCAGGTGTTTTTACTGGAGTTACTGTATGTTTAGTTGTCGTTCGAGGAGTAGAAACTCGATTACGTACTACATTTTGTTTTCTATAACTTCTTTTTTCATTATCAACTGAACCACCTTCCGAGCTCGCTTTGAAACTTGATGGATCAGGTGCAGGCATTGCTGTATGGATATTTTCAATTAACTGCTTTGCAGGAGGATATGTTACGTCATTCGTTAAATATCGCATTTCCTGACCACGCATTTGTTGCAAAGAGTTATTTGCAATGCTTACGCCAGATAAAAACAATACATCTGTTAATAATGAACCACGAACGTTTTGACTCTGTAATTGACTAGCTAAATTTAAGGCTTTAACTGGTTGGTTGGTCTGATAAAAACGCATTGCTGCTTTAGCTAATAAATCATTTTTTTGAGTAGAATTATCTGTATCACATACTTGTTTAAAAAGATTTAACAACTCTGGATCAGTTTGACCTTCAATTATAGGATTTTTCTTAATACAGCTTTTCTTTAATTTTATAGGTTCTAATTCTGCAGCTTGTGCACAAGATAAACCAACATAGTTACCAATTAAAAAAAGTATCAAAACACTTTGCTTTAACACAACTTTCATTCCTCTATCTTCTTATTTAATCAAGGTTTTACTGAAAAATTAACATTTTATAAATATCAAAAAATCAGGCTTAAACCTTATATTCAAAAAATTTGAACGCAGTTTATCATATAATTAAACATATTTTATATAAAATTCATATCAAACTAAACTAAAAGTAAATAGTTTAGATGCTTATAAAATATGGCTTAATAAAGTTTTTCTAACAAAAAAATAATATTGTTAATTTTTGTAAATAAAAATAAGTAATTGATATATATTGAATTTATTAAGAATTAAAATAACTATAAATTTATCCAAAATATTGAACCTTTATAGCTTATGAAACAATTTCTTAAGAATATTTAATCATATATTAATTAAAAGTTACTTCTATCTGGTTAGTAACAATCCAACTAATTTTCAGAATTTTAATTCACTACATAAAATAAATAAATTTGTCAAGACTAATCTGTCTATATATCATATTTTTTAAAACTAATTTAATGCTTCCCTAGCACAAAAAAAACATACTCTCCGTACGCGACCATATCTTTCATATAGTTTTTTGCTTGAAACGGTTTTTTTGACAAAAATTGCAAATTATTATTTTGATTGTTGTAATGATCTAGACTGGGAGCCCCATGTTAGCGATATATTGTATTTTTTGAAAAATAACTTTTAATCATCAACTCAATTCAACAACAAAAGCCCTATTCATATTTCTTATGAGTCTTATTAAAATAGTCATATCGCCTTCAACTATATGTTTTTTAAATAAGATGATTAGACAGAATTTAGCAATCATTCTACTTTCAAGTATTACATTAACTGCTTGTGCAAAATCACTGAATAATACAGATCAAGCTCAAACCCCAGTTACTAAACAAAACCTCTCACCAGAGCAACAAAAGAAGTTGCAACAATTGCTCGATAAAACAAAAAAGAATCTTATAGAAATTAAGGGTGGTACTTTTATGATGGGAGACTTTGGTGAGCAAAAAAGCCCAGATAAATTACCCTATGATAGTAATGCAGATAGTAAACCTTTACATAAAGTCACTTTAGACAATTTTGCATTAAGTGCAACAAAAGCAACTTATGCTGATTTTGATGTATACACTGAAGTTACAGGGCAAGAAAAAATTGGGAAGTTTGATAATATTTCAATAAAATATCGTATTGCTAATTCAGCAGCAGGCGTCAATTGGCAGCAAGCCCAAAATTATTGCCAATGGCTAGGAAAACAACTTAATTTAAAAATGGATTTACCGACTGAAGCCCAATGGGAATATGCTGCACGAAATCGTGGACAATACATTCTTTACCCTACAGACAACGGTAAAATTGATATTGGTAGAAACGTTTGGAGCTTTAAACAACGTACTCTTTCAAAGCAACAATATCACGCTAATAAAGATATTTCTATTCTCCAACAGTTTCCTGCCACTCCCTTAGGTTTATATGACATGATTACCGATAATTATGAGTGGATACTAGACTGGTATGACCCACAGTACTATAGCAAATCTACTGAAAAGAACCCCCACGGTCCTAAAACAGGAACCCTTAAGGTCGTAAGAAGCTCAGAACCATCTGATGGACAGAACTTACAAATGTTTGGAGGTTTTACCTTTAGTCGCCATGCTATTCACCCTGTAGAAGATCCCAAACTATCAAATGATCCTGATATTAAAAAATATAATATTGATTTAAATAGATTAAATTCTGTACGATGTGCCGTTAATTAGTAAAATATAAAAGTATATAAGGTAACTAAGCCTTATATACTTTACTTTCATCAGTATCATCAAAAGGTTTAAGAATATTTTGATTACTCGCCATGAGAATCATATCTTCCTCGCCACTCCATACCGCTTGCTGTATTTGCAACTGTTTAAAACGCATATCATCTTGATTTTTTACCAGCATATAATTCAACGAACCCGCGATTTTCTTCGCTCCTTTGCGGTATTTTAAATAGTCTTGAAGCCATGTATTTATTTGAGTACCGTTATAGTCAATACCTGAATTTAGACAACGAATTATATCTTCCGCGTACTTTTCATCATTTCCATAATTAAGAAAACGAATAATATCTCCCTCTACCTTACCTAATTGAGTTTTAGTAAGTTTTATTCCTTGCGGATGGATATGCTGAATCGTATTTTCCCATTCCTCAGTAGAGATACATGTTTTAAAAATATTGATTACTGCTGTCTTCCTAGTTGGAAAAAATTCAACTTTCATATCTGAAAATTTAACATTCATATCAAAAATAGGAGCAGTTCTATCTGTCCAATGTGTTACTGCATAAAGTAGAATCCCTTTAGTTTCAGGTGTTGCATAAAGTAATTCTTTTTTTCCTGAACTGGAGTTAATATTTTGTGCAGTTTTATAACGTCCTTGATCAATATCCAACCTATCGAGCCACTCCCCATATAATTCTGATATTTTTTTTATATTCTCCGTTACTGGATGATTCTCACCTATACAATAAGCCAAAACCTGTGCAGTTAACAAAAATGCCGCTTCATTTATGTAGAGTAATGTCTTAAATCCTGCATGAGCAACTTGGGATTTAATAAAACCAAGATAACTTAAAAAATACTCTGTCCCCACAACAAATGAGGCCACTCCTTTTGCTCCTATTCCCCAACATAGATGAGCTGCTACTAATATTTTGAAATTACCTGAACTCCGATCGTAACCAATTTGAAATTGCCCTTGTGCACCCGCTCCTACGCTAACACCACCGCCAGCCGCAACTGAAGCGATTGCCACAAACTCTCCTTCACCGCTGCCATCCCCTTTAGGCTTAAACCACTCTATAGCCCCTTTAAGTAAACCTTGTATTTGAGCGCCAGCAAATGCATTAATACCAATATTTCCTTGATTCTGCGCATTTTCTTGATTATTACCAATTATTTTTAAACTCCCTTGTGCTGGCTGAAACATAGGCTTTTTATTACGATCTACCATTTGACTCATTGATCCTTCTGGTGGTCTTACCACAGCCTTTATGACCTGGGTTGTGCCTTGATAAGAAATATCAACGGATAGATTGCCAGCGATCCCTAAATTTGCTCCTGAAAAGCCAGATATCTCCGCCCCAATTAAAAAACGGATTGTTCCTAAATCATAGTTATCGTATTCAAGTTTCCAGCCTGTTTCACACGGATAAAATTTACGCCATTCTTTAACTCCTTCAAATAATGTCCATTTAGTTGACATATCTCCAGAAGCCTTAATACTTACCCCTTTTGGCGCAGCACTTATTGAACCTTCGCCACTTACCCCAGCGACCATGCGCATCCACTGTGCTTCTTGGGTAACCGTAATGTCTCTACTATTTTTGTATTCCTCCGCAATTTCGCCCCCCAAGCCCCCTATTAAGTTATAAACAGCTTTCTCATCACTTCCAACACTACCTTTCGCTGTCAAAAGTTGTTGTGAAAGTTTTTCAAAACTACTACGGATTTGTGCAGGTTGTTGTACAGTATATTGATTTGCCGTTACATCCACATTTTTCTGAGGGTTCCTACGCTTTGCTTTTAGCTCTTCATATTCTGTAACTTTTAAATAACGACGCTTTAAATTATATTTAGATGCTTTTTCGTTTGTTTTACCTGTGGACTCGACCACCCACACTTCTCTTAAATCAGCTCTTTGTTTAAATTCACTATTAATCTTTTCAATGGCCTTTTCCTGATTTATATTTAAACGTTTTTCCAATTCTTTGATTTCATCCAAATCACGACTTTGAATTGCTTTTGTCAGATTTGCATTCGACTTATGAACCTCCTTCACTGCGTCAGATAATATTTTGGTTTTTTTATCAAATTCCGCATAGACTGCAGGCGGCAAAACAAGCACTTCATTGGTACATGGGTTAATCACTATAGGTGGCTTTTGTCTTGCACCCATGTTTTCTTTATGATTAATATCAGGCTGAGTTACTGCTATCGAAGTCGGAAAAATAATTTGATAAATGACTTGTTTATCTACACAGGTAATCGGCTCGTACCATTCACTATTTTTTATAGCAGATCCTAAAGTATATGTAACTCTACTTTTCAGATGTGTGTAAACTAATTGGGTATATCCTTTTTTATCAGGTGGTCCCGGCCTTGCATTTATTAAAGGTTTACTCTGATTTTGAGCGAATATTTGATAATCTACTATTGGAATACCTTTTCCAGCGCTATCAACAAATCTATATAAGGCATAGTTTTTAAACTTAAGATATTTTGTTTTTTTTACATTATGTGTATTTTTCTTTTTGTATTCCTCATAAGACATATTAATCCTTTCATTTAATTCTTCTGCCAAATCTGAAGGGAAAGCTGGTCGTATTTTCGATAAGTTGAAAAAATTTTTCTGTTTAACTGCTTTAGCATTTTTTCTTAGTTCTTCCAAATCTTTACTTGCTTTTTTCTGCATAAGCTCATATTGAGCTTTTGTTAAAAATGAAGTATTGCCTTTAAGTCTTATATCATTTACTTCAACTATATTATTTCCTTCAGCCAAAATAGGTTTTATCGTCTTCTTAGGACTAAAAATAGTTTCATATCCCTCGACAAAGATGTGTAATTTCCCATTTTGATTTAATGAAATTGGTTTTGTTTGGCCTTTTTGATTCGTAACATCTTGGTAAGTCTCTTTTCGTCCATCTTAAGAGAAAAAAATTATAGTGTATTTTACATTTGGTAGTTCTTGATTTCTTTGATTATAGAAGACGATTGTATATTCAAAAGTAGTATAACGATTCATTATATCTTTAACCTTTTACCACTAGTTTATATTTAGAAGCATTTTCATCACAAATATGAATGGAAACTTGTTCAGAGCCATCAGTTTCAAATCTTTGAGTTAAACCTTGGGCGTTAGTTTTCCCCTTTTGTCGGTTACCATCCATTCTAAAAGCAATATACTCTACGTTTTTCGCTGGCTTTCCATCTAAATCAGTAATTTCAAAAGTCAAATAACATGGTTTATTGTCCTGTTTTTTAGGAGGATTAACTTGCGCGCCCCCCATAAACACATGCTGTCCAGCCTTCACCTCAAACTTGCCCCCCGTGACTGGGAAAATACCCGAGCTATTCAGTTTTACTTGAGACCCACTTGCTGTCAGATTAATTTCAGTAGGGCTAGTAATATAAACGGTGTCTTCGGTTGAAGTAATTTGCATACCTTTTCTAGCAATGATATCCAATCTATCGCCTTGTGCCTGTATTTCAACTTTCCCTTTGCCCGCATAGAACCGTGCTCCTTGTTGAGCGGCAAATAGACTAACTTTTTGACTCGCATGGTTCACTATATTCTTTTGCGTACTGATATTAATGCTGTCGCCCGCAGTTTGGTTGAGCTGCCCATCTGCACTTAAGCGAATGTCTTCATTACTACTTACAGCAATACTTTTTGGAGATGCCAGCAGCATCACTGCTGATTGAAACTCAGCAGCCTTTTTAGGATCTTCTTGCTTGAGAACTTCTAAGAAAGTCTGAATATTCTCAAGCATATCTAACGGGTCGGTTTGCTGATTTTTAGCAACTTCACTGAGGGCCTTAGCATTGCTAAGTCCGCCTTCGATTTGTTGTTTGGCCTCGCTTGCATCAAGGTGTACACCCTGAGCTTGGTCCTGTTTATGAGTACTAATGAGTAAGCCACTACCAGCTCGAACCGCACCCCACTGGTCAGTTCTGAGTTCAAAGCCTTCACCACGACCGTCACTTTCGGCTTTGTCTTTTGGATGGCTTAAGTTACCGAGGTTTAATTGGCTAGCTGCATGGCTGCTTTGTAACTGAGCACTGATTTGACCTGTGGTGTCATCAAAACGGAGTTGGTTAAAGCCTTTGCCATCGACTTCTTCAGAGCGAATGCCACTGAGCTTTTTGGTGTCAGGTAGTTGGCCTTTCTGGTCGAACTGGGTTGGATGGCGTTCAGCTTCGTGAATGCGTCCCACCACAAATGGTCGGTCAATGTTGCCGTCAAAGAAGTCGATTACCACAATCTCACCCACACGTGGCAAGAAGCGTGCCCCATAACCTGCACCTGCCCATGGGGTCAGTACATCCACCCAAGCTGAGTCGGTGTCATTGTCGTTACTGCCTGCTCCACCGTCATGGCTATGGTCATCAGCTCGGGTAAACAGGAAGCGGACTTTAATGCGCCCCCACTGGTCAACATGAATGCTTTCGCCTTCTAGCCCCACAACTTTAGCGCGTTGCGGATAAGCTGCTGGTCGGTGCTCTAGCGGGTTATACTCAGGCACAGCTTTTATGTTGCGTCGAACGACATTGAGTTCAGCAAAATGGCGCTGCACGGGGTTTAGGTTGTCGAGTTGAGTAGTTTTAAGCTTGTCTTGTGGTAATAGGCGTTCAAGTTGCTGTTGTAATTCTTTCGGTAAATTATTCTGGTTATAGTAGTGCTTGCTTAAGATTAAAAACTCTTTATCAGCACTGTCATGTTGGTCAAGTTCTGGGTGGTCATTGAGTTCAAACCAGTAACCCACTTGTGCATCACGGACATTCCCTGCAACGGTAAACTGTTTAGAACTCAGGTGATGGTAAGCGTTAATGTGTTGGTTAAGCTGTTCAATTTGACTGTTGCCTGAAGCGGTAGCTTGGTCTTCGCCTTTTAAGTCCTGCATCCAAGCAGGGCTAACATGCCATGCATCTTCAAGGTTCAGGCTTGCATTGTCATAGTGTTCGCTGTGCTTTTGTGTGCCTTGTACGCTGCCACTGCCTTCTTCTTGTTGAAGGGCATCAGCTTGCCAGCGTTGGATATGAACCGAGGTTGGTTGTAAACGACGCTCAGCTTTGACTTGGGTAATGGTATCGAACTGTTCTGTGGCACTGCTGCGTTGGTAGCGGAGGCTGCGGCGATCAAGGGCTTTATAATTTTGATTTTCATCAATTAAACGTAGCACTTGTGGCTGAATAGAAGCATTCGGGTCCGCGACTAAAAGCTGTGACTCATCGACCAGCCAATTAATACCTTCACTACGCCACAAACGGGTTAAAAAGTCATAATCGCTTTCGTTTGACTGCATCACAAATGGACGCACATCGTAGTCCTTAGTTAAGCCAGATGTGTCGAGCGTTAAGCTTGAGGCAAACAGCGGACTTTTACCTTGCCATTCTTTAAACAAAATTTCGCTAATATCGCGCACACTTTTATTCATAAACACGCGGCTATTGCGGCGTTTATGCCAGAGTGCAGTTGGGTCTTTTAAAGTTAAATTATAAATAGTGAGTGAGCCGTCACTTTGGCCTTGGCTGGCTTCGGTAATAATACCTGTCGTTCTAAAATATTGGCCCATGTCAGTGACCTGATCAATGGCAACCTGACAGCCAATAAATTGTTTTAATGCAATATACGCATTTGTAGACAGACACAATAATTCAGCAACGCTACCCTGATTAAGCGTATGTTCACCCTCAATACGTTGTAAGAAGACTTGCTGATTTAATGATGGGTTGGAAAACTGCACATGAAGTAAGCGATTCTGTGCAACCAAACCTAAATTATCTAAAATTTGAAATATTTTATGGGACATCATTATTATAAAACTGGGTAAAAATCAGCATTATTTTATAAAAAACAGACAGAATTGTCTATTTGTATGGCTTTAAATCGCATCTTTTACATTGCTTTTATTTTATCAAAAGGTAAAACGAGCCACCAAGAAGTCTATTAAGGCGCGTGTTTTGGCAGGCAAACTAGAGGTGTGAGGATAAAGTAATTGAATACTTTGTAACGGTAACGAAAAATCTGGAAATAACCGAATTAGGCGATTGTTTTGAATATCTTCATCAACTAACCAGGCAGGACAAATTGCCACACCTAAAGAAGAAAGAGCCATTTGATGAATTACAGTAACCGAGTTTGATTCATACTGACTGCGAACAAAAGGTAATGAATATTGCTCCCCTAAACTATTTTGCAAAATATATTGTGAATCTTGCCAGTTTAATAAAGAGTGGCCAATCCAAGAAACATTTGCCAAATCAGATATCTTTTCTATTAGATGATCTTTTATAAACTGCGGAGTAGCCACAAGATAAATTGGATATTCTCCGATTTTTCGAGTTTTTAAAGATGAGTTTTTTAAATTTCCTAACCGAATAACGAGATCTAACTTTTCAGTAACTAAATCGTCAAGAGAAGAGTTGAAAGAATACTGTAAGCGTATATGTGGGTAAAGCCGGCAAAACTCAGGAAGCAAAGGCAAAATAAAACGTTGGCCAAACTCATTGGTAGACGAAAATCGTAAAGTGCCTGTAATGCTTGTACCTAAGTGTTGGCTTCGTTCAAAGGCATCATCAATTTGAAGTTGGATTTGTTTAAAATCTTCATAAAATTGCTGACCTATTTCAGTTAATGCAATATTACGGGTGTTACGAATTAATAGACTTGTATTTAGCTGCTTTTCTAATTGTTTTATATCAATACTCACCATTGATCGACTTAAGCCTAAAATTTCCGCAGCTTTGGTAAAAGAGCCAGAATCAACGACTTGTAAAAAACTGGTTATTTGTTTGAGGTTTTTTTGCACAATTAAGCCAATTGTTTAAAATTATCAAATAATGATTTTACTTCGCTTGCATCGACAATAAAAGAGCCGGATCTTACCCTGCCTGCACGGAGGTAGGTATGTCATATCGATATAAAATAGCGACAGTGTTTTTACTTGGGTTCTTTATTGATTGCATCAACATTTTTATGTCTGCAATTGCATTGCCTAATATTGCATCGTCATTTTCAGTGAGCCAATCCATGGTCGTATGGGTAACAAATGCTTATATTCTCGGCCTCATTTTAATTATGCCCATGAGTTTATGGTTAGCCGCCAAACTTGGGGATCAAAAATTATTGTGTTATTCGATGCTGTTATTCTCGATAAGCATCTGCTTTATGGGTTTTAGTGAATCGATTTATAGCTTAATTTTTTGGCGATTTATTCAAGGAATAGCTGGAGGTTTATTAATTCCAGTCGGGCAAGCACTCGTATATGCATTCTTCCCGAACCAAGAACGCCAACGCATTTCTACTATGATTATGGCAATTGCACTGATTGCCCCAGCTTTTTCACCTGCTATTGGAGGCGTAATTATTGATTCATTGAATTGGCGATGGGTATTCTTATCTAACCTTCCTTTTTCTTTACTGGCAGCAGCTCTGGCATGGTTATGGGTTAAAACAACAAAGAAGGTTTCGAGTGAAAGACCAGATATTAAAGGCTTAGTTATCTTTAATATAAGTCTGTTATGTTTATTACTCTCCTTTTCATTCTATAGTGATTACCATCATGCCCTATTCGCTATAACGAGTTTTCTAATTTCAGTGGGAATGCTTATTTTTTACATTCAACATGCGAAAAAAATTTCCCATCCTGTTCTTAATCTTGAGTTATTAAAAAATAAAAAATTTACGTAATGCATTTATTGTCTATTATGCCGTTCCGGGTATTTTTACAGGCGTTAATTTACTCAATATTTTTAATTTACAACTTAACTTCGGCTTTAATGCAAAACAAACTGGTTTATTTATGTTGCTCTATGCAACCGGGGCATTCACAGCCATGATTAGTGGCGGCCTACTCTATCAACGGTTAGGAAAAAAGTATCTTCTTATTATTGGAATAACCCTACATAGCTTTGGCATATTTCTTTTGTTTTATATTTCAAACACTAGTCCCTTAAGCTTTTTAGTGATTGCTTATTTATTGATAGGTATGGGAGGCGGATTAAGTGCCAATATTGCCCAAATCAGCTCATTGATTGATTTTGCAGGTGAAGACTTATTACAAGGCAGCGTACTTTGGAATATTAATCGGCAAGTTTCATTTAGTGTCGGTACAGTTGTTCTCATTTCGATATATAACTTAATGTCCAGCTCAAGCGAGCTACTTCGCTATCAACATACTTTTTTAATTGCAGCTTTGCTCTGTTTACTCTCACTCATTCCCGTTTTAAAGGAGAAAACTCATGTCTAATCAAATGGATCAAGCCATTCAAAGTGTAATAGACCTACATGTTTTAATAGAAAATGTATTTACAGGCCAAAATGCACAGCAAAGTCTTAAGCCTCTTTTAGATAGCTTTGATCAAAATTTTAAGATGGTAACGGTTCAAGGTCAGTGTATTGGTTTCGCCGAAGTGAATAGTTTATTTAGCCAGAATATCGGAAAGAAACCTTCTTTAAAAATCGACATTATTAAAAGCGTAGCTTTATACGAATTTGAAAATTATTGCTGGGTGCAATATCAAGAACATCAGCAAACTGATGAAACCGAGACAGTACGGACTTCTACAGCCTGCATTAAAGTAGAAGACAAAAAATGTTATTGGGTTTATGTACATGAAACTTTAGTTCCCTCGTCTTCTTAACTCATCTAAAGCATCTTAAAGATGGCACTTATTTTGCTTAACAATATTACGTTTTATGAAAATCGTAATACTGATCAAAATGGGGAGCTCTCGATATGGGTTATGTTGCAAAGGAATTTACGCGAAAGAACAAGCTGATTCTCAGTATTTGTTCTTTCGTTATTCCAATATGTCTTTGGTGCGCAATCAGTTACTTACCTTTTATTTGGCATCCTCAAGTACAAATCACGAGTTCAGGCAGTGTTCCTTACTTACAAGTAGGCAGTCGTGTTGATAAAAGTGTGTTCTATCTCGAAGCACAAAACGCAGTCAATCGAAATTCTGCACCACCGCAAGGTATTTTGGTCAACCCTATTTATTTACCCGCTCCCCATGAGGTCGCTAAAGCTTTGGTCACCGCCTTTACCACACCACCTGAACAACCTGATTCGCCGTGGTTTCATCAAAGTTTATGGCACAGTATTAAACTGGTATTTTCAGCTTTTTTTATTTCTTCGCTTATAGGGATTCCACTGGGTATTTTATGTGGTTTTTCTAAGCGGATCTCCCTGTTAACAGAACCGTTTGTCGAGTTTTTCCGTTACTTACCCGCTCCCGCCTTTGGCGCACTTGCAGTAGCAATTTTAGGGATTAATGACGCACCTAAAATTGCCATTATTGTGATTGGTACTCTGTTTCAGCAAATTCTCATTATTGCCAATACCACCCGAATGGTAGATCGAAGCTTAATTGAAGCTGGCTATACGCTTGGCACCAATAAGCTCAAAAGTTTATTTCACGTGGTGATTCCTGCTGCCTTACCTGATATTTACCGTGACTTACGTGTGCTATTGGGCTGGGCTTGGACCTATTTAATTGTTTCGGAGTTGATTGGTACGACTTCAGGTATTACGTGGTTTATCACCCAACAGGCACGCTATCAAAACTTTGACAATGTCTATGCAGCTATTTTGATTATTGGGGTGATTGGTCTGGTTTGTGATTGGGTATTAATGAAGTTAGGTGAGCGGATGTTCACTTGGAAAGTGGGAGCAAAATAATGAATGATTCAACATTTAACGCGCATGAATACTTTCAAAAAATTTATGAACGTCCTGTTATTTTAGAGGCCAAACAACTGAGCCAAGTGTTTAAACATGGTCAAAGCGAACGCACTGTTTTAAATAAGCTCGATTTAAAAATTCATAAAAGAGAATTTATTTGCGTAATTGGTCCTTCTGGCTGCGGTAAATCGACACTGAGCCGTATCATTGCGGGTTTAGACCCATATCATAGTGGAGAAGTTTTAGTAGACGGCGAATGCATTACGGGACCATGCCCTGAACGCGGCATGGTATTTCAAGGTTATACCCTTTTTCCTTGGAAAACCGTAAAAGAAAACGTGATGTTTGGTCCTCAAATGCGTGGAGCTAGTCAAATGACAGCCGAAGCTCAAGCACGCGAATGGATTAATATTATTGGTTTAGAAAAATATGAAAATCAGTATCCGCACCAACTTTCTGGCGGTATGAAACAGCGTGTTGCGATTGCTAGAGCTTTGGTTAATCAACCTAAAATTTTACTCATGGATGAACCTTTTGGTGCACTCGACCCGCACACCCGTCAAAAAATGCAAAAGCACTTAATGGATTTATGGCACAACATTGATATCACCATTATTTTTGTGACCCATGACATGGATGAAGCCATTTTACTGGCAGACCGAATTGTGGCACTCAAAGCCAACCCCGGTGAAATTAAGGAAATTATTGAAGTTAATTTACCTCGTCCACGTTCACTCGACTTAATGAGCACACCTGAGTTTAAACAACTCCGTTCACGGGTTGATTATTTAGTTCACGCTGAAGAAGACGAGCTTGACCCAGCTTTACAAGACTTACCAAAAATTCCACGTATGACTCAGGTCAGTACAGAAAAATAAGCCAAACACAAAAAAGCCCAAGTTCAACTTGGGCTTTTTGATTTATGGGGTTTATTTAAGTTGCTCTATGAGTGTTGGATAAATCAGCCCATCTACATTTTGTTCATTTTTATAAATACCGTTTTCGACATTAAATTTATTGACGTGATAGCTAGAGCCATAAATTGAGTCAAAATTTTGAGATTTAGCAAATACTTTTTTATTGGCATTGATATCTAATAAATGCGTACCGCTGACCATCAGCTCATATTGTCTTGGATCAACCCCTGAACGGTTTGCCATGATTTTAACCGCATCGGCATGGGTTGCAGGGTCATTAATATATTTAACGGTTTTATCCCACACCTGAATGATTTTTTTCCATTCTTCTTGATGAGCAGTTAAGTGGCTCATGTTGACTGTTAAGGTGTCGTAAATTAAACCCGGCTTGTCTTTAGAGGTATAGATAATTTTAGAACCTGCCACTGCTTTTAATGCCTGACCTGCAACAGGTTGCCAAACAGCAATCGCGGAAATATCGGGGCTATTAAACACTTGAGGTAATTGGTTCGTCGCTGAATTTACCAGCTTCACATCATTCGCTTTAATGTTATGGTCGGTTAAAGCAGTTGCCAATAAAAGATGATCAACCAAGCCTTTTTCGACACCGATTGATTTTCCTTTTAAGTCTTGAATGGTATTAATGCCCTCTTTTGCAATAATGACATCATTGCCCGCAGAATAATCCGTTGCCAAAATCATCATGCCTTGCGTACCGCCTGAAGCAGTTACCAAGTTATCGCCATTAGTGACCAACACAGCGTCGAGCTGATTTGCTGAAAAGGCCGAAAGCGACGCTGAATAATCAAACCATTTAAACTCTACATTTAACCCTGCTTCTTTTAACCAACCTTTTTCAATAGCCACTTGCCAAGCCACCCAACCCGGCCAATCACTATATCCGATGGTAATTGGTTTTGTATTTGCGGCTGCCTGAGCATCTTGTTTAGCCTCGGGCACTTTGGCCGTATTGTCACATCCACCCAATACAACTGCCGATAAAATAGATACGGATAACAACGCTTTTTTAATCATATAGAAACTTCCCCAACATTTTTACTAACAACGCTTTGAGCGGTTTGATTGAGTGACTGTATATAGGCTCGCCAGCCTCCAAAATGGCTAATATCAGTTGCATCTTGAATGGCATAAGCTTCGCAAATAAAGCCTTTGACCCATGTACCATCTTTTAGTTTGAGGTTCCCAATGCCAAGAGGTGCAGGTACTTCAGCCACAATGGCTCCAAAATTTGCTAAAGGAACATCCCACACTTCGACTTCAATAGATGTACCTGCTGCATCGCATTGCAGCCCTGGTTTTTGTGGTGTGGTATTTTTTAGGGCAAAGAGTTTATAAGTCTCTGCGGTCTGGGTTTTCTTGAGCAAAGTAGCATTACGGCTAGTAAGCTGAAAATTAAGTGGCATGCCTGTTAAATGTGCTCCTACCACTGCAAGCTGTACTGAATGATTCGATTCGATCTCTAGACTTTTTTGATAATGTTGAGTTGATTTACCTAAACTCAGCGATGTTTCAGTTTGCCAAAGCTGCGCAAAATTGGCGAGTGCCTGATCATGCCAAGCTGGTGCAATAAAGGTTACCCCGCTTGGTAGGCCGTCTTCACGGAGTACATTTGGTAAAGCTAAAGCCGAAAGATCAGCAAAATTGACAAAGTTGGTATAGGCTCCCATGTTCGCATTTTTAGTCAATGGGTCGGCTTCAACTTCAGCAATGGTGTAAATGGTTGGCGCTGTCGGAACCATCAAGGCATCAAAAGGTTGTAAAGCCAAATTAATTTTTCGAGCAATTACGGCGCGGTTATATTCGGCTTGAAGTGCATCTGTTGCCTTGAATTTATCTGCCTGCGCAATAATTTGAGCAATGACTGGATGAGCCTTTTCACGTGTTGTCATGCGTTCAACGGCGACTGTTCTTTCTGCCACCCAAGCATCGTTATACAGTGCGGCAGCAAGCTCATTAAACGCGCTGAAATCAATACTCTCAACGTCATAGCCCAGTTTTTTTAAGCGCTCAATTGCAATTAAAAAGGCCTTTTCAGATTCAAGATCACCATAAAACTCAAGCTGAGCAGGAATAGCAATTTTTCGTTTAGAAAATTGATTTGGTACATTGGCTGGATGTGCTCGTGAATATTCATCTGTTTCATCGTAGCCCTGCATTAAACTGGCGACTGCCCAAGCATCATCAATATGTAGTGCAAAAATGGAAATGACATCAATAGTTCGACATGCAGGAATTAAACCTGTGGTAGAAAACCAGCCCTTTGTTGGTTTAAGGCCCACAATATTGTTATGACCTGCGGGAACACGTCCTGAGCCCGCCGTATCTGTCCCTAAACTAAAAGGCACAATGCCGTTGGCAACCACTACAGATGAACCTGAGCTTGAACCACCACTAATATATTCAGGGTTAAAGCTATTTTTTACTGCGCCATAGGGTGAGCGAACGCCGACCAGTCCAGTTGCAAACTGATCAAGGTTAGTTTTACCAACCACAATTGCCCCTGCTTTTTTTAGCTTAGCAACTACGGCAGCATCTTGGTTCGCTAAATATTGAATCTCTTTACAGGCTGCAGTGGTGTGGAAACCAACAACATCAATATTGTCTTTAACTGCAAATGGCACACCGTATAGAGGTAAGTCAGCAACATTCTGGTCTTTTAAAACATTAATTTGTGCCTGAATCTGCTCGTTCGATGCAATTTCAATCCATGCATGATCATCATTTTTAATTTCTGCAACATAGCCAATCAAATCTTCAAGGTAGATTTGCCCGTATTGATATGCTTTTTTCCAGTCTTGGATGGTCCATAAATTTTTCAACACGCTACTCCTCATTTAGTCATTTTGCTGTATAGGCGGCATGACGGCATCCATCAGTTCTAAATGCCCCTTAATTACCCCTTTCAGCACAATAAATTGCTGGCTAATTTGTCTAAGCTCAGAACTCGCGCCCTGCATTAACATGACTTGCAATATCTTTTGTTGGTCGAGCTGAATATGAAGTGAACTAATCACCTGTGCTAAAAACTGTTGTTGTAAATCGACCAATTGATTGCGCAAGGTCATTTGGCTAGCGTCATAAAGCAGCGTTAAGGTGCCCACCATGACTTCATTAGCCTGTGCTTGCTCTGCAATCAGGTGTTTATTAATCATGTCGACAATGGCTTGCGAGCGACTTTCATAGTTCTGCTCGACAATTTTTTGATCGAGTGCGTTAAGTGTCGTTTCAGGTACGGTAATACTGATTCGAGCCAGCTTTTGTTTCGGCACAGTCTTATCCTTTTGTTTTAGGCGGCTGATTGTTTTGTTTGATATATACGCCTGCACGTACGCTGAGCAATTCGACTAAAAAGGCTTTTAAAGTTAGCTTTGGTTGAACCACAGGTTTTACATCGTTCATATCGCACCTCTAGTTTGGTATTACCAAATTCAGTTTTTGTATT
This sequence comes from Acinetobacter sp. 766875, assembly GCF_000582055.1. NCBI lineage: Bacteria > Pseudomonadati > Pseudomonadota > Gammaproteobacteria > Moraxellales > Moraxellaceae > Acinetobacter > Acinetobacter sp. 766875. The sequence continues at coordinate 43,235 of NZ_JEXX01000010.1, forward strand.
ACTGGTAAGAGATGCAGAAAATGTGCCAGTTTTTAAGCGTCGTTTTGATGGGATTTATGGGTATTTATGAATGATTTTTGGGCAAAAAAAGCCTCATGCACAGGGATGGGGCTATCTCTTTTAATCCTTAGTTATGTTTCAATAAATCATTCTGATTAAAAAGGAATCCATCTTTAGGAGCCTCTATTTTTATATTATTTATTAAAATTTTAAAATCATTAATCGCTTTATTTGTATCATTACCTTCGCCTTCATATGTCACTAAGATAACTCCAGCATTAGTACCTGATGAAGCACTGATAAGAAAACGTTTATCAAAGTTGGTTGTAAATATATTAGCTTGATAATTCATACCACTACTCAATGGAATATTAATATCCTCATTAACCAATGTTACCCCTTTCATTTTTACTAGTCCTTGTTTCGGAATTTGTAGCGAAGCAACCAGATATTGCATACCCTCTTCTATACTTTTGGGATAATATATTGAAATTATAATTGCCTGTTTACTCGCTTGTTTTATTGCAATTAGCTCTTCATTTTGACCTTTGCTAATATCCCACTGATCTTTTAAATTAACTACAATATTTTTATATTTTACTTCTTGAGCATAAGTCGGAGTAAGTAAATAAAAAAACATAAATGTTAGTAATAAAATTCTTTTCATAATAATTCCATTTTTGTTCTTGAAGTATCATATTAAATATCATTCACAGAGTCGAATCTATTCAATAATTGAATTTTGTCTTTTAATCTTATGACTGATTAATCATCGTATGTGCCCATACCGATAAAGATTCTAAAACAGGTTTAAAAGATTGACCTAATTCAGTCATTTCATAAACCACTTTAATCGGTGCTTTTTCACCATAAACGGTTCGAGATATTAAGCCACTTTGCTCTAATTGTTTAAGTTGAAGGCTTAAGGTCATTTCTGTGATGGTGGGCATTAATTGATTGATTTCATTAAAACGTTTTGGCCCATCTTTTAGATAATACAAAATAACGCCTTTCCATTTTCCACCCACCAAATCCATAGCCATACTGATATGACATGGATACGTTTTTCCATTCATGGTGATTTCACATTTATTTTCAGTATTTGCCATTTTTAACGCCACCTATCAACTTTGATAGTTATTGTACACCCATACTATAAAAATTATAGTGACTATGATTTTTATAGCTACAAGGCATTATTATGGCTTTACTGATTTTGGCCCATCCCTACTACACTCAATCAATTGCAAATAAAACGATAGTGAATGAACTTATAAAAACCTATCCGGACCTTGAAGTCCGAGATATTTTCCAGCTTTATCCAGACTATAAAATTGATGTCAGTGCTGAACAAGAAGCGTTGCTACGCCATGACACGATTATTCTGCAATATCCAATGTTCTGGTTTAATATGCCGGCAATTTTGAAGCTATGGTTTGATGAAGTTTTTACTTATCAGTTTGCTTATGGCTCTCAGGGCGACAAATTAAAAGATAAAAAAGTCATTATTAGTATGACGGTCGGGCAAAAAGAAGCGAACATGGTGAACGACCAAGAAAACTTAATCGATAGCTTTTTAAAAGCGGTTCAACATTCAATTCAATATACGCAAATGCAGTTAAGCGGCACATTTTTGCTTTATGACGTATCGCCTTTATCGGGTAACCCAGAGTCGAAAATTAAATTAGAAGCTGTTGAACATGGCCATAAAGTATTAAAACATTTGACCGAAGCATAATAAAAAAGAGAGCATCAATATCGATGCTCTCTTTTGGTTTAAGCGACTGGTGCCAAAGTAAATAGCACTTGTCCTGTTTTTACGGTTTGCCCTTTTTCAATGGTAATGGTTTCTACTTTCATGCGTTCCGGCGCAATAATCGGAATTTCAATTTTCATTGCTTCAATTACTGCAAGGGTTGCACCTTCTTCAACTATATCTCCTGATGCACATTCAATTTTCCAGATTGAACCCGGCATGTGTGATTCGACTGCACAGCCTCCTTCAGGAATAACCACGGTTTCACCTTCATCAACAGCATCTAGGCTTTCAGAAATATATTCTTGCAAACCTGCTTCGTGCCAACGGCGGCGCTCAGCCTCAAAGTTAGCTTGTTGCATGTCTTTAAAGGCTTGAATGCTGTCTTGATGTGTTTTTAAAAACTCGTTGTATTCTTTTAAGTTAAGCACACCATCTTCAATACGAAGTTGTAGACGCCCCGCCTTAAAGTCTTCACGCATTTGCAGAAGTTCAGTCTCAGAAACTTCATAAAACTTAACTTGGTCAAAAAAGCGCAGTAACCATGGTTTGCCTTCTTCGAAGTTGGCATTTTTACGATAACGGCTCCACATTTGGGTCGTGCGACCGACAAACTGGTAGCCACCCGGCCCTTCCATACCGTACACACACATATACGCCCCGCCAATGCCGACCGCATTTTCAGGTGTCCAAGTTCGCGCAGGGTTATATTTTGTGGTCACTAAACGTTGGCGTGGATCGAGTGGCGTTGCAACGGGTGCACCTAAATACACATCGCCTAAACCCATCACTAAATAGTTTGCACTATAGACAACATCTTTAACCGCTTGCTTTGAAGCTAAGCCATTAATACGGCGTATAAACTCAACGTTATCTGGGCACCACGGCGCATCTGGACGAACAATTTGTGTGTAGCGTTCGGTGGCAAGTTGAGTTTGTGAATCTTCCCAAGCCAAAGGCAAATAGACAGTCCGTGAAGGCACCTGCATATTTTGAATGTCAGGTAATTCGGCTTCTGCCTGTTGAAGTTTCTGTAAAAGCTCAAGTTGATCGAGCTGGATTGAATCAAAATGAATTTGTAGTGAACGAATACCCGGTGTTAAGTCGATAATACCTTGAATGTTTTGATCTTTGACCCATTGCATGAGTGCATGAATACGGAAGCGTAAATTTAGGTCGAGGACTAACTCGCCATATTCCACCAACAAATAACTATTTCCCGCTGGTCGATAGGTCACGCCTGGTAAGTCAGCTTCACCGTCTAAAGTTGCCAAAACTGCATCTTTTAAAGTGTCGGGTTCTGCTTGAATAGCTGGATTAAAATCGATCTGAGTTGTATCAGTCGCGGTTAAACTTTGATGATATTTTTGATCGAGTGCTTTTGCTTGCGCATAACTCACGGGTACAAATTTGACCTTGTCGCCTGCTTTTAGCTGCCCGATTTTCCAAAGTTCGGAATGAATGACTACCGCAGGGCAAACAAAGCCACCTAAGCTCGGACCATCTGGACCCAAAATAATTGGCATATCGCCCGTAAAATCAATTGCGCCAATGGCATAAGCATTGTCGTGAATATTGGAAGGATGTAAGCCTGCCTCACCACCGTCTTCACGTGCCCACTCAGGTTTTGGGCCAATTAAACGAATGCCTGTCCGGCTTGAGTTATAGTGAATTTCGAACTCATTGGCAAAGAACGTATCAATATCTTGTTTGGTGAAAAAATCTGGTGCGCCATGTGGGCCATACATGACTGCAATTTCCCAGTTTTGGGTAAAGCTAGGAATTTGCGCTTGAGCTAAAGCTGTAGTCGACGGAGCGGAATATTCAGTAATCGGCAGCATATCGCCAATTAATAAATTACGGCCTGCGTGCCCACCAAACTGCCCCAAAGTAAAAGTCGCCTGTGACCTTAAATAGTCAGGAACATCAAAGCCACCTTTCACGCCTATATAGCTACGGCAACCTGAACGGATAAGCCCACATTTTAAAACTTGGCCTTTTTTCACATTAATGGTTTGCCACATCGGCACCAGTTCGCCATCAAGTTTTGAAGGCATATCACCGCCTGTAATGACAATTTGGCTGTCACAGTGAAACTTTAAAGTTGGCCCTTGCAAGGTACATTCAAGCCCTGCCGTATTTGGCTCATTGGCTAGAAGCTGGTTTGCCACCGTTAAACTGAGTGGATCGATGGCACCTGATGGCGGCACACCAACATCCCAATAACCTAATCGGCCTGTTACGTCCTGAATGGCGGTTTGAATACCAGACTGCAACACCTCAATTTTTTGCGTTTTCCATTCAAACGTATTTAAAAATCGAGTGGTTTGAGTACCTAAAGCAAACACATCACAAGCAATAATGTTTTGTAAATATTCTAAATTGGTTTCAATGCCAGCCACCTGCGTGTTGGCAAGACTAGCGCTCATTGCCTGTATGGCTTGGTCCCGTGTTGCAGCAGTTACAATGATTTTGGCAATCATTGGGTCATAAAAAGACGACACCGTTGAGCCTGTTTCTACCCATGTTTCGACTCGGGCTTGCGTGTCAAATTTAACGTGTGTAAGCAGGCCTGCACTCGGCTGGAACTGTTTAATTGGGTCTTCGGCATAAAGACGAACTTGAATGGAATGTCCTGTTGGCTCTAGCTTTTCTGTGGGTGCTGACCAGTCACCGCTTGCCAAAGTAACCATCCATTCAACTAAGTCGACACCAAACACTTGCTCAGTCACGCCGTGCTCGACTTGCAAACGCGTGTTGACCTCTAAGAAATAAAATTCTTGCGTTTCGGTGTCCATGACAAACTCAACCGTGCCTGCCGAACGGTAGTTCACCGACTGCATGAGTTGAATCGCAACTTTTTGAAGGTAGTCACGTTGCTGTTCATTTAAGTGTGGCGCGGGTGTTTCTTCAATGACTTTCTGATTACGGCGTTGTACCGAACAATCACGCTCACCCAACGCTAAAACTTGCCCTTTCCCATCACCAAAAATTTGTACTTCGATATGGCGTGCATGTTGTACAAATTTTTCTAAATATAAACCTGCATCTTTAAAATTGACCTGCGCTAAATAAGATACGGTTTGGTAGGCATCTTTTAATTCAGTTTCATTCCAGACCAGACGCATACCAATACCACCACCGCCCGCGGTACTTTTAAGCATGACTGGATAGCCAATACGGGCTGCCTCAAACAAGGCTTCGGCTTCATCGGAAAGTAATGAGCTACCCGGAAGTAAAGGCACATTGCTTTTAATAGCGAGTTCACGTGCAGTATGTTTTAAACCAAAATCCAGCATTTGGCTTGAAGTTGGCCCAATAAAGGCAATGCCTTGGCTTTCGCACAAATCACAAAACTCGGCATTTTCAGACAAAAAACCATAACCGGGATGAATGGCTTCTGCTCCCGACTGTTTAGCAACCTCAAGGATTTTTTCAATATTTAAATAACTTTGATGTGCAGGTGCAGGGCCAATCAGAAAAGCTTCATCGGCCAAAGTCACGTGTAAAGAATCACGGTCGGCCTCGGAGTAAACTGCAACTGAAGCGATCCCGAGTTTTTTAAGGGTGCGAATTACGCGACAGGCAATTGCACCGCGGTTAGCAATCAGAACTTTTTTAAACATGCTTACACCCCTTCCGCTTCACGGACAACCAGTTGAATTTTGGTTGGGTTATAGGCATTACATGGGTTATTGAGCTGCGGACAATTTGAAATTAAAACAATCAAATCCATTTCCGCCCGAACTTCTACATATTTTCCCGGACCTGAAATTCCATCATCAAATTTAAGCTGACCGTCTGGTGTAACAGGCACATTCATAAAGAAGTTAATGTTTGGGCCGATGTGACGGACATTTAAGCCATACTTTTTTGCAATCGGGTGTTTTGCCAAGGCATACATAAAGTTGTTACGGCAACTATGCATTGGGTAGGTTTCATGTGCATAGCGAACTGTATTACTTTCACATGAGCAAGCACCGCCAATGGTGTCATGACGCCCACAGTTATCATCATGAATAACGGCAATTGGACGACCCAAATTACTGTAGAGTTTGGTGCCCTTTTCTAAATAGATTTGTTGGTTGATAGCCAAGGTATCCATTGCGCTATAACGCTCAGTCGGATTTTCGGCACTCATAAATAAAGTATCGACTGCTTGGTTTCCCTCAAGGTCAATAATTCGAAAATATTGGCCCTTTTTAACCTCGCACATCCACGCTTCGCCAGCAGGACAAACTTCATTTAAAACTGCTTTTTCAAATGATTGTAAAACTGTCATGATGCTTCTCCTGATTTAAATATTGCTAAGTGCGTAGTAGCGGGCTGTGTTTTGGAACGCACGCTGATTTTGCGAACATGCATCACGACAAATATCGCTGTCTGTTAGAGAATGGGCTTTAAATAAACTGAGTTGAATATCGGCAGGTTGATAGCTTGGGCTGGTGTCTAAACCATGCGGCGTAGCAGATAAAAATACTAAGCAGTCCATTTCAAAACGCAGTTCAATGCTTTGATTGGTGTTATCAGAACTGACATAAGACAAAGCGCCGTTTTCATCTGGAGCAACTTTAGAAAATAGGTTAACCGTGGCACTGAGATCTTGGCTGGCAAGCCCGTATTTACACATTTCAATGAGTAAGCTGTCTAAGCCGTTTTGGTACATATCATTGCGGGCATCTTGAAATGTACGTATCCCAAATTGCTTTTCAATTTGTTCTGGTCGACTTGGGCCACAAAGTGCATCGTTCCAACCATGGTCATCATAAACAATGGAAGCCATGACACGACCAAGGTCTGAATACAACACATTGGAAGCTTTTAAATAGGCTGTATGTTGCCCTTTTAAACTGTCGGGCATGTTAAAACGTTCAAGCACATCGGCAGCATTTACACAAAACAAAGAAACATTTGCCTGAGCGCCAAGCGAAGTAAATCTAAGAATAGTTCCCTTTTGAATACGACCCGACCAGTGATGTCCTCCGGGTAAAAGTTCGGTCCAAATCGCCTGATTGTTATGATAACTTGCAGTGTTCATAGCCACTCCTGTCGGATAGTTTTAGACTTCCTCCCGGGCTTTTATCCCTCCGTGTAGTTCGCTAGGAACCGTGAACTCTCGGTCCAGACATACTGTAAGTATCGGAACCCTAGATCACTTTTGATTGATTAAGACTATGCAAAGGACATGCCAGCTTAGTATTACGTTTTTGGTGAAAAGTAATACTCAATTTGAGCAAATTGGGTGCGCTTTAGAATGGAAAATAAAAAGCTGCACTAAAAATTGTGCATCTTGAAAATAAAAAAAGCCCCTTTTATTAAGAGGCTCTAGAGTGAAATTATAAGGCTGAGATTTTTAAGGAAGCAGAATCACCTTACGGCATTCCTGTTCTCTTTCATTAAAAATACGATAACCCTCTGCGGCATCTTCTAATTTCATTCGGTGGGTAATAATCGTTTCAGGTGACAAGTCACCACGCTCAATAAATTCTAGTAAAAGCGGTAAATATTGATGCACATGAGTTTGGCCCATTTTAAAAGTCAGTCCTTTATCAAAAGCATCACCAAACAAGAAACCATGAATTGGACCTGCATATACACCCGGTACACTCACCACACCACCACGGCGAACCGCGGCTATACATTGACGAAGCGCTGCGCCACTTGAACCTTCAAGTTTTAAATTGGTCAGGACTGTTTCAATCACACTTCCTTTTGCCTCGAAACCAATCGCATCAATCACCGCATCGACGCCACGATAATTGTCGGTATTTTGAATAATAAATTCGGCTGCATCGACTTCATCAAAATTAACCGGAATAGCGCCGTAGGTTGCCGCCGCATAGTTCAATCGATATTCATTGTGATCGACCATAAATATTTTTTCTGCACCAAGCATCTTGGCACAAGCGGCGCTTAATAGTCCGACTGGCCCTGCACCATAAATTGCAACGGTTGAGCCACGAGTCACTTGAGCGTTGGTCACTGCCTGCCAAGCGGTAGGCAAAATATCGGTCAAGAAAAGCACTTTTTCATCTGACAGTGAGCCGGGGACTTTAAAAGGTCCTTTATTGGCTTTTGGCACACGCACATATTCTGCTTGCCCGCCCGGCACACCGCCATATAAATGGCTATAACCAAATAAAGCTGCACCCGGTGGAATTTGCTTTTTATTTATAATCGCGCCGCGTCCTGTATTGGTGGTTTCACAGGCAGCAGTCAGGTCAAGTTGGCAAAAGAAACATTCACCACAAGCAATCACAAAAGGCACAATTACACGGTCGCCTTTTTTCACGTGAGTGACTGCGGGGCCTACTTCTTCAACCACGCCCATAAACTCATGCCCAAAAATATCGCCATGTTCAGTCTTTGGAATTTTGCCTCGATATAAATGCAAGTCAGAGCCACATATCGCTGTGGCGGTTACACGTAAAATAATGTCATCTGGTTCTTGAATAATAGGGTCTGCAACCGTTTCAACTCGAACGTCTTCGGCACCGTGGTAAGTAAGAGCGCGCATATTGTTATTCCTCAATTTCCTATCATGTCATTTGATTATGAGGAGGCTTTCTTTACGGTTTGCAACGATTCTTACTTTTCACGTAAGGCTTATAGCTCAAATGCAAATGAGTTAAGGCTCCACTTCTAACAAAAAACGTGCAATATAGAGATGAAATCACGCCGACGAACTAGAATTCCAGCCTAGTGAAAAGCATGCTAATATCCAAATTCTGACAATTACTCATGTCAAATTTACTTTAGAGGGAACAAGATGTTAAAAACTCAAAAAATCAACATCGTACAAGAATTTAATGCACCTATAGATAAAGTCTTTGCAGCCTTGAGTGAACACGAAAACTTAAGCAAACTTTTTGCCCCTGCTAAAGTCACTCGCATTAGTAACGGCAAGGATGCACGTAACGGTGTTGGCTCTGCCCGCAAGATGTCTATTCCGTTTACACCTTCATTTGTTGAAACAAATTTAGTCTATAAAGAAAATGAACTGATCGAGTACGCGATCACAAGTGGCATTAGCCCAATTAAGGCACATCGTGGCGTGATGCAATTTACTGACTTGGGAAATAACCGAACTCGTTTGAATTACACTATCAGCTTTAAAGGCCGCGTTCCTTTTATTGGCCCGATTATTAAAGCGGCCTTACAAAATGGCGTGAGCCGTGGACTTAAAAAACTTAAATTTTAAGAAGCCAATACCATAAGAAAGCCCAATGATGGGCTTTCTTATTTTAGATTGAATACTAAGATAGGGTTATTAAAAAATATTCTAATAATTTATCTCGTTCATCTGTTTCCTCTTTACTTAAAAGCTGAACCATTGCCCCATCAATCACAAACAAAAACATGTGAGCATCTTCCATTAAGGCTGTGGGTTTAATAGTTAAAAGTAGGCCATGTATTTGGGTCACTAACCAGTTTCTATAATCCACCACCACTCTGTAGGCAGTTGGATAAAACTTTTCAATTTCCAAAATGGCCTTAAAAGGCAAACGGTACAGCCCTTCGAGGTTGGCATGGAGATAAAATATTTTTCTTAGCTTATCAAACACCATAAGTTCACGATAAGAATGAATAATAGATAACACCTCTTCTTTTAACCCATCTTTTTGAAAGGTTAAGCACATTTCAATGAACCTTTCTTTTGAATGGAAATGCTTATAAAAAGTGGCCTTATTCACTTTGGATTCGGCAATAATTCGGTCAACACCGACTTTGTGAAATCCATACTCCATAAATAAATCTTTTGCTGTATGAAGCACTCTGAGTGCTCTAAATGAACCTTTTAAATTTGGCATAGTTGTACCGTTTAAAATAATTTTTTGTTGTATATAAAAGAGATAGAAATGCCGTCACTCTTAAATTGAGTGCTAAAAACAGGCATGCAAAAGCCGCACAATAAAGATGTGCTCGCCTATCTCGGGTTTATTGTTGCTATGATTTTTTAGTCGTAACGATGTTTAGGTGTAAAAACCTAGAGTCGATTAAACCGATTTAGAGAGTATTTAAACGGTATAAATAGAGAGATTTTGGCAAAGGCCAAAAATTGAGAAGAATTAGTACGCATAGCGGACTCCTAGATGAAATAGAAGTTCTACCAGATCACTGCTAAATGATTATGGTGGCAGAACGAAGAAGGGTTAGCAGACCAGTCATCTAGGAACTGGCACGCCCGAAGGCGTCCCTCCTCCGTCCTACCGCTACGAAGGGAGACGAACGAGTTCACCACCAAAAAAATTACTTTTTTGATGATCTAGATGAAAACGGTCTGCTAAAACCGACTGGCAATGTAGGCCAGCACGCAAAGGATAGTATTCGCTTTTGTTATCGTCAAGCGTAGGAAATGACAATCGTATTAAAGTAGAGCGTTTGGGTTCTAAATTATTTTCAAGTTTTTAAGATTTAAAAAACTAATTGAATATTGATATGTAGGATCTGTTTTTCCATTTATATTCTCAATTATTTTTTACTTCTAGGGTCATTAGGACTAAATTGGCAGGTATCTTTTTGATGATCCCATGCCCCTCCAGAGTCAGCACATGCATCTTTCGTAGCTGCATTGTCAAAGAATTTATTTGCAATAAATTCGATCATACCGAACAAGATAACAAACAGTAAAAATAGGACAATAAGCCATTTAAGTATTTTTAATATTGTTTTTATTATTTTCATTTCAATCACCAGATACAGATAGAATAATTCAAATTCAATTACTTAAAACTTATTTTCACTACTTAATCTAAGCAAAAAAACACCTACCATTATTCCAACAAAATATGGCCTATAGAAATACACCCAATTTTCGTCAGAGATAACCAAAGAAAAGACATTGCCCCATAGCGCGAATAGGAAAACAGAAACTATTGCAAAAAGCATCGAAACTATTGAAAGGAAAGGATTAGTTAGAAGGCCTTTAAGAAGTATATAAACTTTATCATATAAAAAGACAAAAACTGGTCTATAGTAGCGCCCAAAAATAGCACCTAACAAAACGATCATAGGAATGGAGTCAATCATTTTACTGTTCCAAATGAGAGAAGACTTAGCTCTTTAATACAAATATTAGATTGTCTAAGATTTTTTATTCTAAACAATTTACATGACATCATGTCGAATAGCCCATGCAACCAAAACTAAAATAAAAGTAATAAGTAAACTTAAAGATGAAGATATTAATAAATACAGAAGTGCTAAATGATTAGGACCACCTATAGTAAAAAATTGTGCATTGGCCCAATCTTTAGGAAATAAAATTGCTAAAACAAATAGAGTGATAATAAAAAATGATAAAAACCATATTGGCGCTAAATAGCGAAGCTTCCACCGTGCTTTAACTACAAAATAGCCAATGCCATATAAGAATATAAAAAAAATAGCGAAACCCAATATAGACATAGTACCTTCTTTTAAATAATAATTTACTTTTCACAAAGTTAATTTAGAAAACTTTATTACGAATACTCCACACTACAATAACAAGTAGTAATGTTAATAAGGTTGAAGACATACCTGCCACAAAAAATAAATCTACTGCTCGCCAATTCAAAGATATCCTTCCATCCACAAAAAATTGGACATATCTTCCTTTAAAATAAAGTAGTAATAAAAAACCCAACCAAACAATTATAAATATTGAAATAAAAGATAGGGCAGCCAAATGCCGAATCTTCCATTTAGTTTTAGCTATAAAGTATCCAATGATATGTGAAATTATAAAAAAAATAGCGAAACCCAATATAGACATAGCACCCTCTTTAAGATTATTTTTTATATTAACTACTTATCCCTCATTTAAAACTATTACTCTTCGGATGAAATCCAAAAAATCTTGCTCCAACTACCCATCCTGATAGATATATAAGCTTACCTAGTTCTGTTATTCCACCAGAAAGTATGCCCCATAATATAAACCCTCCCGTTAAAATTAGAGAGAATAAAATAAAGAACAAAACAGCTAAAAGAAAAAAGACAAAGTATTTATTTAAAAACTTATCAACAGCAGATATAAAAATAGATAAAGACTTTTGAACTAAAAATATAGTATATCGGCCAACAAGTAACCCTACAAAAAAAGTAAGTATCATAATAACTATTGACACTGCTTAAGTTATTCCTTTTTTTAATATTAAAATAATTTTCTATTTCTCATTATAGTTCCCAACAAGAGATAGAACTTCATTTCTTTTCATTTGCTTATCACTTTTTATTAAGCATTTAATATGCCAATTTTTATCATTTTTATTAAAAAAGAAGATTTAATAGGAGTTAAGCAACCTAAAACCACTCAACTCCTTAGAAAGGCTTAATCAATCCATCAACTTTTTACGTCGATACAACCCACAATTTCCAGAAAATAGCGCCGCCAATAAACAGGTAATAATGGCATAAGTGGCAACATTCATTCCAAATAGTTCAACAGCTAAAATAATAGAGGTTAACGGTGCTTTACTCGCGCCTGAAAAAAGGCTTACCAACCCTAGGCCTGCAAGCAATGAAATGGGTAAGTTTAAAACTGCGCCTAAAGCGTTCCCTAATGTTGCACCAACATAAAATAACGGCGTAATTTCACCACCTTTAAAGCCCGAACCTAAAGTAATGGCTGTAAAAACAGTCTTGTTAAAAAAGTCGTAAAACTCAATCGGCACATAAAAAGATGAAATGATTTTATCTGTACCTAAACCGTTGTACTGCTGATGTGCAGTGAACAAAGTAAGTAGCATAATCACAATACCGCCGACCATCGTTCTTAATGGCAAATAACGAATATATTTATAGAAGAGGTCACTTGCCAAGTGGATAGCTGCAATAAAGAAGCGTGCAGCCAAACCAAAAACTAATCCTGCCGCAATTAAGCTCATGAGTGTGCCAAAATGAATGGCTGGAAACTCGCTAATTACATAAAAAACGTGCGGATGAACAATTTCAAATAGCTCAGGAATGGTCGATGCAATAAGTGCCGACACAAAACATGGGAAAATAGCTGAGTATCTTAAATTACCTAAAGCAGTAATCTCTAAACCATAAATTGCCCCCGCCAAAGGCAGACCAAACACCCCAGCAAAACCTGCTCCAATACTGGCGATTAAACAGATTTTTCGGTTGTCTTCCGAGATTTTTAATATATAGCTTAAATGGTCAATTAAGGCACCCGAAAGCTGAACTGCTGGCGCCTCACGCCCTGCTGATCCACCAAACAACTGCGTTAAAATTGAGGTAATAAAAATGATAGGACTCATTCGTTTTGGAATAAACGACTTGGGTTGATGAATCTCATCTATGAGTAAATGTGTTCCCCGTTCAATCGGCGAACCATATTTTTTAATGAGATAACCAATACCAAAGCCTACAAAAGGCAGAAAGTAGATGAGCCAGTGATGCAGACTGCGGACTTTGTTTGAAATATCAAAAGCCACAAAAATTAAAGTCGATGCCAACCCTGCAACGACTCCAATCACAATTGATATGACGAGCCAATAGACACTGTATTTTAGAATTTGATCATATTCAGATGAAGGTAGAATTTTCATTCGCTTTCTTCAATTCGCCTGTGAGTGAGTGCCAAATTCTCAAATTTTTTTTATGCTGCCAGTTCATTAAGTGAGAAATGCTTAAACTGGGCTAAAAATTAAAGCTCGCATAAGCGAGCTCCAAATACAGTGATCAATATTTATACCACAAATCTGTGACAAATATCTCATAACCCGTTCTGGCTTTCAAGTTGAAAATGGTTAATGAAAACTTAAAAAATGCCTGATTGAGTTAATTAATAAGCACTCGATTTGACCTGATCAAGCTAAAAACATTATCAGACCAAATAACCTATTCAAATTTTAATTAATGCTGGCAATCATGGTTTCAGCATGGCAGGTTGCGCCCTTCTCTGCACTAATCTGAATAACACCACTCCGGTGTGCAAGTACCTGAACTTCCATTTTCATGGCTTCCATAATGGCAACCACTTGGCCTTCTGTCACTTGCTCACCATTTTCCACTTTCCAAGCGCTAATCACACCATTAATTGGGGCAAGTAAATGCTCGGCACTGACTTCTGGCTCGGCAATCTGCGCTTGAGCTGCGGTTGCTGGGCCTTGTGCAAACATGCCCGCAGGTAAACCTAAACGGTGTAACTTGCCATCAATTTCAATGTAGCTGAGCAGCATTGGTTGTTGATGGTTTGGAATACCACGTTTGGTTGGCTTTAATTCTTGCTTAAAGTCATTTTCAATCCAACGCGTATGTACATTAAATTCATTTGTAAAGCCCGGTTCATTAAGTACCGCACGGTGGAAGTCTAAAACTGAAGCCACACCTTCAATTTTAAATTGCTGCAAAGCACGTTTAGCGCGAGCAATTGCAACTTCTCGGGTTGGACCAGTCACAATTAGTTTTGCCATGAGTGAGTCAAAGTGACTAGATACTAATGAACCCGTGCGAACACCTGTGTCAACTCGTACACCGTTACCAAACGGCGCTTCAAACAAACTCAACACGCCAAAGGCAGGAATAAACCCGCGAGCTGGGTCTTCGGCATTAATACGAAACTCAATGGCATGGCCTTGTGCTTTTGGTGTTTCTTTAATAGAAAGCTCATGGCCCTGTGCCACGCGAATTTGCTCAACCACCAAATCGACTTTTGAGGTTTCTTCAGTCACTGGGTGTTCAACTTGCAAGCGCGTATTTACTTCTAAAAATGAAAGCTTGCCATCACGGCTCAGTAAATATTCAACTGTTCCCGCACCCACATAGTTTGCAGCCTGACAAATATTTTTTGCCGAGCTTAAAATTTGCTGGTAAATCTCATCGCTAATAAATGGCGCTGGCGCTTCTTCGACTAACTTTTGGTTACGGCGTTGCAACGAACAATCACGTGTACCAACCACTACAATATTGCCATGTTGGTCGGCTATGACTTGCACTTCTACATGGCGTGGCTTATCTAAATATTGCTCGACAAAACATTCACCACGGCCAAAGGCAGCTTTTGCTTCACGTACTGCCGACTCATAAAGCTCTTTGACTTCTTCGAGTTTCCACGCGACTTTTAAGCCACGGCCACCACCACCAAATGCGGCTTTAATGGCAATCGGCAAACCAAACTGCTTGGCAAACTCTAAAGCTTCATCTGCATTGTTGAGTGGGTCTTGCGTACCCTGAACCAACGGTGCACCGACTGAAGCAGCAATTTTACGTGCTTCGATTTTATCGCCTAGTTTTTCAATCGCACTTGGAGATGGCCCTACCCATTTTAAGCCCGCATCAATCACGGCTTGGGCAAATTCGGCACGTTCAGATAAAAAGCCATAACCCGGATGCACCATCGTTGCTTTCGATTTTTTTGCAACTTCAATAATTGCAGGAATATTTAAATAGGTTTCACTGGCGGTCGCACCAGCCAAGCCCCATGCTTCATCTGCAAGTTCGACATGCATGCTACCAATGTCGTCATCTGCATATAACGCGACCGATGAAATTCCCATATCACGGCAAGCATGGATAATACGAACAGCAATTTCACCACGATTAGCAATCAATAATTTTTCTGTATTCATCATTCATTCTCAAAATCTGTAAATTCGGCAATTTTTTTAAATTTGATGTGGCAACCTGCCGGAATCTGTGCCACCAAGTCCCAATGGTGTTTAGCAACAGAGGCAATGACCGGATATCCGCCTGTTAAAGGGTGATCATTCATAAACAAAACCGGCTGGCCACTCGGTGGAATTTGCAAAGCGCCAATGCATGTGCCTTCACTTTCCAGTTCATGGGTAATTTTGCGAGTTAAAGACTGCTCACCTGACAGTCTTAGCCCAACTCGGTTGCTCTCATTGGTCACGAGCCATTCTTGCTGACAGAGCAGCTCAATACTGTCTTGTTCAAACCAGTCTGTGCGCGGTCCCATCACAATATCTAGCTCAACGACTTCGCCAGCTTTTGGCAAATCGTTTTTACCCACTTCATTTACACTAATGTTGGTCGCCTTCACCTGTCCTTGGTAAATAGTATCTCCAAGCTTTAATGGTTCTGGCCCTAACACTGCCAAGCTGTCAAACGAAGCACTATTCAGTACTGGTTCAACGTCTATGCCACCACGAACAGCCAAATAGTTTCTTAAGCCTGCTGTTGGTGGCTGAATTTGAAATTCATCGCCTTCATCTAAATCAATCGGCTGATAGCTTGCAAAGTCTGAGGTTTGACCGTCGGCAAATTTCACCCGAATGTTTGAAATGGCACCTGCCACTGCAATGACGCCTGCATGCTGCATTTTGGCTTTTAGGCCGCCATTTAAAACTTCAATAACAGGTGTAGCGGTTGGATTACCCACAATACGGTTAGCACTATGCATGGCAGATAAATCCATTGCACCAGCCACGCCAACACCAATATTGGTCTGGTTTAAACGCCCTTCGTCTTGAATAAGCATTTGTAAACTTGGCGCAATAATCGTAAATAGTGGCACCGATTGTTTCGGCTCAGCCTTACGCGTAATTTGCTGCGGTACATTTACGGTGGTCGGACGATGCGTGACATCTTCAAAATGTACAGTCATGCCCGGTAAAAGTAGTGCAGGATTTTTGCGCTCTAAATCCCACATTTTTTCCGATGTTGTACCAATCAGCTGCCAGCCACCCGGACTGTCTTTTGGGTAAATACCAGAGTATTTCCCAGCCAAGCCCAACGAGCCTGACGGTATTTTTTTACGCGGAACCGTTAGACGTGGAATATCGGTAAAAGGCTTATCGGGACTGCTCATATAAGCAAAGCCCGGCGCAAAACCAATAAAAGCCACATTCCACACGCTTTGGTGATGTTTTCTAATCACATCAGCCACAGACAAACCTTGTAGCTCGGCAACCTGAGCAAGGTCTTCACCATCGTAACGAATCGGTACAATCACTTCTTGGTTGCTACGCTCAAACCCAGAATCAACTTTAAGGCTCTGAATAGAAGTAACCAGCGTTTTAAAGTTGGTTTCAATCTCGTTGAAAAAAACCAAAATTGTTTTTGCAGCAGGGACTAAGTCTTTAATTCCATTCAATTGCGTATTTTGCAATTTATTGTATAACGCCAAAGTTTCTTCTAGGCTCGCAAGCTCAATCAGAAAACAGTCGGCGTTTACCGATAAAAAACGCATTTGCTTATCCTTTTAATTCTTCTTTAGTCCAATTAGCCCATCCAAGCACGGTCAGGAATATCGGTAATAAACATGTAACCCGGAGCATGACTAATCGCAAAAGGAATTTTCGAGTTCATCACCGCAGCTTGCGGTGTTACCCCACATGCCCAAAACACTGGGATTTCACCTGCTTCAATACGGGAAGCATCGCCAAAGTCAGGCTTATTTACATCCTTAATACCTAAGCTTTCAGGGTGCCCGATATGTACAGGCGCGCCGTGCACACTTGGCATACGTGCAGTAATTTTTACCGCTTCACTAATTTGATGAGATGGAATTGGTCGCATGGAAACCACCATATTTCCTGAGATTCGCCCTGCTGGTTCGCACTTGATATTGCTCAGATACATCGGCACATTGGTGTCATCATGAATATGACGCACTTCGATGCCCGCTTCTTGCAATGCCGTTTCAAACGAAAAACTACAACCAATCAAGAAAGTCACCAAATCAGGATGCGCGTTATAAATCTCACTTGCATCGGTCACTTCATCGACCATTTCCCCATCTTTCCAAATACGATAGCGTGGGAAGTCGGTTCGGATGTCTGAATCTGCTGCAAGCTTAGTTGCATAGATGCCTTCTTCGAGTACATCGAGCACTGGACAGCTTTGCGGGTTACGGTGTGCATAGAGCAAAAAGTCGTATGCCCACTCTTTTGGCACCGAAATCATATTGACCTGTGTCATGCCCGCGGCCATGCCTGCTGTTGGTTTATCAAAACCTGCACGGATTTTTAAACGCGCATCTAAAGCGGCTTCAAGCTGAGCTGGGTCGACTTTAATATCCTTATACATGGTGCTCATCCTTATGCTTTGTTTACAAATGGGCGGATTTCAATATTGTTTTTTACAAGTTCGGCTTTAATGGCTGCCGACATCTCAAGCGCACCGTCAGTGTCGCCATGTAAGCAAATGGTATCGGCTTGAATTGGGGTAAAGACACCATCAATTGACTCGACCCCACCATTTTTAAGCATAGACACCACACGGCTCGCAATAAATGCCGAGTCGTGTAAAACCGCACCTTCTAGACGACGAGACACCAGTGAACCATCGCTGTTATAAGCACGGTCTGCAAATGCTTCTGACACAACTTTTAAGCCAGCCGCACGTGCCTGCTCGACTAAGTTCGAACCTGCTAAAGCCACCAAAACCAGTTCAGGGTTATACATTTTAATGGCATCAATCACAGCTGCTGCCTGAGCTTGGTCATGTGCAATGGTGTTATAAAGCGCGCCATGCGGTTTAACGTATTGCACTTTTGAGCCTGCCACTTTCGCCAAACCATCGAGCGCAGAAATTTGGTAAAGCACATCGGCAATAAGCTCGTCACGCGACAAATCCATATTACGGCGACCAAAGCCTACAAGGTCTGGGTAAGACACATGAGCACCTATGGTCACGCCAAGTTCAACTGCTTTACGAACCGTTTTTAAAATGCCGAGTGGGTCGCCAGCATGGAAGCCACAGGCAATATTGGCACTGGTCACGACAGGTAAAATCTGGTCATCATTACCCATTTTCCATGAGCCAAAGCTTTCACCCAAATCACTATTTAAATCTACAAACATGGCATTATTCCTTTATCAATTCATGTTGTCTGGCTTAAAGTTTGGTCAAATAGTTAAACACTGTCGTAAATGACATATAACCCATCCACCACGTTAACAGACATGTTAATCCACCTAAAATAAGCAACCACTTTGGATAGTTATAATTACCCATTAAATCTTTACGGCACGCAGCTACGTATACAAAAATTGTAAGGCCAATTGGTAACACCAAACCGTTAAAACCACCCACAAAAATGAGTAGACCTGCCGGAGTTGCACCCAATAACACATACAGCAATAAAGCCAATGCGATAAAGGTAATGGTCGTATAGTTGGTTTGTTTTGGCGTTAAATTCTTTTTAAAGGCGGTAAAGAATGAAACCGAAGTATATGCGGCACCAATCGTACTGCTAATACCCGCGGCCCAGAAAATTAAACCAAATAATTTAAAACCGAATGTACCTGCTGCATATTGAAATGCTTGGGCTGCCGGATTGGCGTCATGGCTGGCTAAATCAATATGGGCACCGCTCACCACCACACCTAAGAACGCTAAAAACAGCACATAACGCATGATGCCAACTACAACAATGCCTTTGGTTGCAGCTTTAGCAACTTCATTAATATTTTCAGGGCCAACAGCACCTTTATCGAGTAAACGGTGCGCACCCGCATAACAGATATAGCCACCCACTGTACCACCCACAATAGTGGTAATAATGGCAAAGTCGATATGATCTGGAGCAAATGTCTGATGTACAGCTTGACCAACTGGAGGCATCACAATTACTGCAACAATAATAATCAGCAGGATTTTAAGCAATCCCAACACGATCATGCTTTTATCCATGGCAAGCGTTGCTTTTTTAGAAGCAAAAATCAAAATGGCTAAGGCGCCACTTAAAATACCACCCCACTTTGTGTCTAGGCCAAAAAGTGCATTTAAACCTAAAGCCGCACCTGCAATGTTACCGACACTAAAGAAAAACCCACCCAATATCACCAGAAACGCCAGTAAATAACCACTACCCGGTAAGGCTTTATTGGCAATATCAGATGCACGCATCTGGGTAAGTGTCACCACTCGCCAGATATTTTGTTGGACGACATAATCAATCAAAATAGAAATTAAAATTGCAAAACCAAATGCAGCACCTAACTTAACTGTAAATACAGCAGTTTGGGTTAAAAATCCTGGCCCCATTGCAGAGGTCGCCATCATAAAAATTGAGGCAACAATGGCCCATTGGCGATCTGATAAAAAAGAAGATTTCAGTAAAGACATATTAATGCGTTCCTCATCCATTTGAGCTTAACAACGCTATTTTCAAATTGAATCAAGAACATCATTTTTGTCCCAAACGATATTCTTTAATCCTTTTAAATGACAAAGATTCCCTGTTCCCCAATCAACACAATCGGTGATCAAATCTTGTGTTTAAAATAAAAACATAGCTAATCCCTACGAACAATAAGACTTTTTACAGAAATTTAAAATTTTAATTTTTTGATTTTTATAAACTTATCTTCAAAAGTAAGAGTGGGATAAATTTTACTTATTGAAGTACATAAGCTGCTTTTATCGTTTTACCTACAAAACAGCTTTTTTTAATAAGAAAAAATAGGGATAAAAAGCATTCAAGAAATAGCTTATTTTTTAATTTGTTCATTGAGTCTTTTCATGGCACTTTCTGAAACCTGAACCGCCACTTCAGTTAATTTTTCTTTCAAAGCAACGTCATTACCATGAATATAAATAGACGTGAAATGAAAGGTTTTTAAACGGATGGGCGTATTTAATATTTCCAATCGTCCGTCGGTAATTTCCTTTAATGCCGTTAAGGTCGGCACGACCGCAATACCCAAACCTTGCTCTGCTAGACGCAATAACGTTGCTAACGAATAACTGGTAATAGAAAGTGGTTCATCAATCCCCTTTTCTTTCATTTTTGCCTTTAATTCTTTATAGGGATAGGTAATTTTTGGATAGGTTAAAATGGTATGCGACATTAAGGTTTTAAAAGACATTTGCCCAATTCCACCTTTAAAAGATGGCGCCGCCAAGAAACTCAGTTCAAAGTTACAAAGCGACTGCTCAATACATTCAAAAGCCAAAGTTGGCCCAAGCAAAAAGGCCATGTCCAAGTCGCCTGTACGTACCCCTTCTTGCAAGTTAGGGGTCAGATCTACCACAATTTCAACTGAAACTTTTGGGAATTCCTGTTGAACTTTTTCGATATATTCAACCAACCACGTATACACGATAGTCTCAGAAACGCCTAAACGTATGGTTCCGGTCAGGTGCTGATTTTCGGTAAGCTCTGCAACCAAATCAGTTTCTAAACGCATAAACTTTTCGGCATACTTAAATAATGTCATGCCTTTATGGGTCAGTTTAAACTGCCGCAAGCTCCGGTCTAAAACTTTAAAACCTAATTCATTTTCAAGAGATGTGATTTTTTGAGATACCGCAGGCTGCGTGGTTTGTAATTTAGTTGCTGCCTTATTGAAGCTATTTAAAGTCACCACCCAGTAAAATGCTTCAAGATTCTTTAAATTCACGTTTCGTCCTGTCTTAAAAATTCCTTTACTTTTATAGTATGGGAGCTTTTAGCGTGTTAAGGCTAGCAATAAATAAATTTTTAACTAAAGTTAGCCATCCAAATTTTTAAATGCTTTAGAAAGCTGACTAATTGTTTTGATCTGTTTTGCATAACGACGGCATGATCGGCATGCCAATAAATGTAATTGCAAACTACTTTGCTCACGTAAAAACAAAGGTCTATCTTGTTTCTCAGACAAAAGTTGAGTGGCTTGTCGACATGTCAACATGAACAATCCTCCTTCAATAACCATTTATTTTCTAAGCATTCGCGTAATCGGGTACGACTTCGATACATCAACACATTAAAGTTGGAAATAGATAACTCTAGCTTGCTACAAATCTCATTAGAACTCAGCTCTATCACTTCTCTCATCATAAAAACTTGAGCATATTTGGCAGGCAAATGATCTAAGCAAGCTTCAAAAATTATCCAAAAATCTGACTGCTCTATCATTTCTTCAGGGCTTTGCCATGCTTGAGGTGCTTCATATTTATGCCAGTGTCCTGAAGCATCAAATAATTCATCAACACTGAGTTCACTTTCCTCGTCTTTAAATAATTCAGACATGGCAACCAAGCGCGACTTTTGCCGAAGTACATCAATAATTTTATTTTTTAAAATAGAAAATACCCATGTTTTGAAAGCAGCTCGCCCTTTAAATGAATCTAAATGTTGAAAAGCGCTCGTTAATGCTTCTTGCACCACATCTTCAGCTTGCGCAAGTGAGGACAACTGTAAAAAAGCAAATTTAATCATTTGCTGCCTTAAATCTTGTAAAAAGACTGGGCTATGCAGTTGATCCCCTAGATCGTCATGATGTGATGCCGCGGCTGAAGTCATCCTTGTACCTCTTTAAAATCATGGGGAATTTGAATTAATTGTAGTCGTGTTAAGAGGTTTTTGAGTTCTTGAATTTGCAGATAAATTTCAGGCTCAGACAAGTCAGTAAGTACAGAATGAATGAGTGTGAAAATATCATGGTCAGTTAACGCTATATTTTTCGTTAACTGTTCAATCAGCATAGCAAACAAAGGCGAAAGCTGTTCAATACATACTTTATCTTGTTCATCGCGCCAGACCATTACTGCACCTGGTGCAAGTTCAACTTGTTCTAGCGTCATCAAAGTTGTCCACGTATAAACGGGATATTGATAAACCAATACCCATACTTTGGTGGTTAACTGCCAAGCACAATTTTCGTGTAAAACATCATTTTCAATTTCAACAGTATCTAAATACAGTTCAAGCCATTCAAACTGCAATAACTCAGCCAACCAAGGAAAATTTTGTAATATCGGATGCTGTTGCTCTGTTAAATACTCTCTAAACTCTAAAGAAATATCATTATATAAAGGTGAGCGACTCTTAGCTTTTTGAAAGAACTCTAACAGCAATTGTTGCCACTTTAATTCTGGCAACATCGCACGAGCTACCGGATAAACTAACTCAATAAATGAGCTGACATTATTAAAAAGCAAGTCCCGATAAATTTGCATTCGTTGAGCAGGAAGTGCTTGAGGTATTTCCAAATCAGGATCACGAATCCATTCACAAAACTGTCGTTGCATGGTTTGGAAGGATATTTGATTTCCCTTCATAGCCACTCTCCTGTTGTTGAATGAGTTTAATTTTGGCGAGTTCCTCTTCTAATTCTTGCCATGATGGAATATTAAAGTCGCGTTCTAATAAAGTCGGTTTTACTCCACATACTTGATAGGTATATCTCAATAGCTCCCAAACACGGTCACACACTTCTGCCCCATGGGTATCAATTAATAAGTTCTTCTGAACTTTTTCATGCCCAGCAATATGTAAATAACGGATTCTTTCTTTTGGCATTTTCTGGATAAAACCAAATGCATCGCTACCATGATTGATACTGTTGACATAGACATTATTTACATCAAGGAGCAAATCACAGTCTGCATGTTGAATCACTTCACGGATAAATTCAGCTTCACTCATTTCGGCATTCGGCATTAAATAAGTAGAAACATTCTCTATAACTAATCTTTTTCCTAAAATATCCTGCACACGTAAAATACGTTCAGCCACATATTTAACAGCGGCTTCTGTCATCGGTATGGGCAACAAATCGTATAAATAGCCGCCGTCATTTGTATAACTTAAATGTTCAGAATAAATTGGTACATCATATTGTTCTAAAAAGCTTTTTACTTTACCTATAAATTCGAGATTAAGTGGATGCGGCCCTCCAATAGATAATGACAAGCCGTGACAAATTAACGGCGATTTTTCAGCACACTGTGCAAGTAGTTTTGCATGTCGACCACCAAAACCTAACCAGTTTTCTGGGGCAACTTCGATAAAGTCCGGATATGTTTTTGCAGCTAGAAACGAATCTATAAAGTCACGTCTCAAACCAAGCCCCACACCATTCAACTCCATCATGGTGATTACTCCTTTTGGAAATGATGCCGACACTTACTAGAAGGCCGACATCATCCATGATTAGATTGTTTACTTGGCGCCACACTTGCCATCAGCAACTTTTTTATCTGCCCCGCACTTGCCGTCCGCTGCTTTTTTAGTTGCTCCGCATTTACCATCTGCTGCTTTTTTATTTGCTCCACATTTTGCTTCAGCAGACTTTTCGTGTTTTTTCATTTTGTTGGCTCCGCATTTCGCTTCACCACATTTACCATCGGCTGCTTTGGTTGCATGTACTTCGGTTGTTGTATTGGTTGCTGCTACAGCCACTTGCGTAGCACCCGCAACTGAAAGTGCTAATAATGCTGCTACTGAAGTCATTGAGTTGAGTTTATTCATTTTCGTATTCCTTTAATGCTAATTTCTCGGTTTGTACACATGTACATAAAGTTAGACGGACTAAATCCCTTTTTATTACACCGTAAATAAAAAAAAATTTTATGTAAGAAATACAGTTTCCTTCCGACTAATTATTATTCAATCGCATTGGATGTGAAATTATCATGAAGAACTTTATTTATGGCTTATCTCGATATTATCAAAACCTCGGTAAGTCTTTACAACATATTGATGGCATTGCCGCACTTGCTCTTCGATTGTACCTAGTCCCCATATTTTGGATGGCGGGCACAAATAAACTGATGCACTTCAATGACATTGTAGAATGGTTCGGCAGTTCAGATGGAGGATTGGGCCTTCCCTTTCCCTATTTAATGGCCGTTCTTGCAACGTCAACTGAACTGGCAGGTGCCATACTTTTAACATTAGGTTTATTTACCCGTTTAATTAGTATTCCTCTTATTATTACCATGTTAGTTGCAATATTTACGGTACACCTCCCAAATGGATGGCAAGCAATTGCAGACCCACATGCTCCCTTCGCGAACATGCAAGTATTGGCTTCCGCTGAAAAGTTAGATAAAGCTCGAGAGATCTTACAGAACTATGGCAACTATGACTGGCTTACATCGAGCGGCTCGTTTGTTATTTTAAATAACGGAATTGAATTTGCCACGACCTATATGATTATGCTACTTGCCCTTCTTGTACTTGGAGGCGGCCGTTATTTCAGTTTAGATTATTGGATTAGAAATAAACTACGCTAATCGATTATTGTGCCAGCAGTCATGTTTACAACCGTTGCGGTCATTGAGTTCGCATGTTCCGATGCAAGAAAAGCAACGGTTTCTGCAACTTGTGAAAGTGTCGGTAGTCGTTTTAGCATGGTGCTCTGAGCAGCACCTTCAAGCTATTGTCCTATGCTAAGTCCCATGGCCTGTGCTTTAGACTCAAACAATTCACGTGTATAAGAACCCGCTTGAACAGCATCAACTATTGCATGTGAGCGCACACCGAGTACCCGTATATTATTAGGGCCTAGCTCACTGGCAAGCGCTTTAATAAAGGCCTCAATTCCAGCACAGCCCACAATATGTCCTAAATGCCCCGGTATCGCCATTCGTGCTGAAGGTGCCACAATTGAAATGATGGTTCCGCCGCGCTTACCGCCCATATAAGGAACCACAGCTTTAGAGATATTAAACTGCGCCGTTAGAAATGGATTTATTCCCCCAACGAACTCATCAAGGTTTAATTCTAAAATTTCTTTACCTTGATTATGAGTAAAACTGGTCGCATTGATGACGATATCTAAACCGATCGCCTCTTGAGCAATTTGAGCAACTACCTCACTGATTGCTTGGCTATCTAGCACATCGACACTGACGGTATGTACCGCGCCTTCGTATTTTTGCAGTTGTGTCGCAATGTTTTGCAGTTTATTTAAATCCCTTGCGCATAAATAAACATGTGCTCCTTCACGAACTAAAACTTTTGTAATGGCAGTGCCAATTGCACCACTGCCTCCAAAAATTACTGCTACTTTTCCTTTGAGCAACATACGGCATCCTCTTGTTATTGTGCGCCATGCTTAGGTTATGACACACAATCAAAAGTGATGCAATTTTATACAGATTAAAGTTTGTATGAGCTTATGGCAGATGAACAAAAATAACGTCTAAGTCTTGCTTTGGTACAAACTTGGTTTTGGTCATTTGAAATTGAGTCGGACTAATTTTGTTAACTTTGCCATCCCAACAAAATGACACTAGTTCGCCTTTATCACGTTCAATCGTTAACTTAAAGTTTTCAATAGGCTTTGCCCAGTTAGCACCTGTCGTCAAAATATAACCTAAAGCACTAAACGGCGAATGTTCTGCCTGAGCTTTTTTAAGACCCTGCTTAAATTGTTTATCCATGCAAAATTGCTTGCTATCTTCATCTGGATAAAGCGCAACAGAACCGCCGACCAAAGGTTTATATTCATGATGAATTTTAGTCAAACCATTTGCTTTAAAAGTTTGCTTCCAGCTATAAATGACTTGAGATGACCACGGGATTACATCATCTTTTTCAAATTGGGCTAAAATTTTCTGCATTCGTGGTTTATTACATTGTTTTAGTTTGTCTACATAATCGTCATAATTATTATTGTTGCGCGTCCATGGATTGAGCATATCTTTTTCAGTAAAACCGCATTGCTTAAACTCTTCAGTTACATCCATTAAAGGAGATTTTTCATCTTTTTGAATAAACGTTCTAACATGCATTTCAGGTTTTATATTTTGGCCATCCACTACAATTTTAAAGCTCTTTAAAAGTGCTTCAGTATTTGCAAAATCTGCTTCAAAAAAGTTATCTACACGTGGTAGCGGAAATAAAATAGTTTCAGTGACATCCTTATTACTTAAATTTTTATATAGATAATCAACTCTAATTATCTTTTTACTTATAAATAAATCTTCACTTTGCATGGCAACTTGAGAGTTTTTTAAATACTGAATGCCACCTGTTCCGACATAACCCGTCGAGTCATTGGCTAAGCTATAACTTGAGAGCGGAATCAAAACAGCTAAAGTCATTACAAGCTTTTTCATTTTAAAGTCTCTATATCGTTTTTTAATTATGAAATATCAACCTAAATGATAGCTGTTTTAAGACTGTTGAGGTAAGTAAGTTAAAAGTAATTAAAAAGATGTAAATAATTTGGCTAAAACAATCTTTTATGAGCCACTCACTTTCACAAAATCAGCGGCTATAAAGATAATCGCTTTAAAAGAATTCATATATTTTATTTTGTGGCGACTTCTTCATGACTATGGCTCTCTTCTTCGTCTTTAGCCAAGAAGCAAACACCTGCAAAAATAAGAATAGCGCCAGTAACTTTTGTAAATGTTAGCGGTTCATTAAACAGCCAAATCGACAAAAACATCACCGTGATGAGTTCTAAATGTGAAGCTGCAAAAGCCGGCCCTATAGGCGCATGCTTTAATAAGTTCATCCAGATAAAAAAGGCACCTATATATCCAATAAAAGCCCCATAAATCCAAGGATGTCCAAAAACTCGGAACAGCCAATCTACATCAAAAGTTAAAGGCATCGCATGAATGGAAGCTAACTTAAAACTGATTTGAGCCAATGTATCGAAGAGCATTAATATTAAAAAACCAATAATATAAAATTTTTTCATGCCCCAATCCCAACAATAGTGACACCGACCGCAATCAGAACTACACCAATTAAGCGATTTCGAGTTAGTTTTTCATTAAAGAATAAGCGCCCAGCAAGCATAATCACGACAATGTTGATACAGCCTAACATGACCCCAATAGAGAGAGGAACTAACGAGAGGAAAGCAAGCCAAACGACAAACTCAAAGATATAGCAAAAAATCCCGAGCCATATCCATGGACGTTTCGCCATGAACCACCAATGCTCTAGACCTTCATTGGTTTTACTTTCATGAGCAGCGGCCTTAAAAGCCAACTGCCCAACAGTATCAATCAAAATGGTTAGCATCCATACACTGAACACCACAATATTCATAAAAGCTCACCAATTTTTTCAGGTGAAGTTTTACGTTCTTGACGAGTTGATAGATGCTCTGACTGCTTTTTTTGATGTTGGTACTGTTCAATAAATCGAATGGACTCTTCAATCACTTGTTTACGGTCATTATCAATCGTAATCATGTGATAACTATTGTAAAGCCAGATTAAGGTTTTAGGCCCCTTCACTTTGGCATAAATTAACTCACTATTTCTTCGATGAGCAATGTCATCGTCATAGGCATGTAATAACAGACATGGTGCAGTAATGTTGGGTAGATTTTTGCGAACATTCCGCGAAAGTCGCTGTAACTGGAATAATGAATGCCAAGGGTTCCCCGGCAAGCCTGCTTCGCTACTTTCACCGCTATTCATGGCCTGAACAATACGCGAACGCAATACCTCATTTTTGATGCCATAAGGTTCAGCTTCGTCAAAAGTATTGTTACGACAGATATTTAAATAATGAACACTCGGCAGAACAATAGGTGCAAGCACTTTTGACCATAAAGGAATGCTCCAGCCGTCGTATTGGAAGGTCGGACTATAGGCAATGACCCCTGCAACCGGATAAGCCGATGCATATTTTAATGCCAGCAAAGAACCCATTGATAAACCGGCAACAAATATCTCATCTGTATGTTCTTTTAGCGTTTCTGCGGCTGCAACTACGCTATTAAACCAATCTTCCCATTGGCTATTTACCAAATCTTCGACATCACCACAGTGTCCAGCCAACTGCACGCCATATACACTATAGCCAGCCTGATGAAGTACACGTGCAATTCCTCTCATTTCATTTGGCGTACCCGTCAAACCATGAATGAGTAAAATACCAGTTCGGTTCCCCGATAAAAAAAATGAGTTGTCTTTTATCATGTAATCACCGTCACTGGAGTATCTATTCCAAAATCACTGCTTAATAGCTTAGCCAAGGGTTGATAAATTTCTACAAAGTTTTCAAACTTTGTATGGAAAATATGGTTTTCTCTACAATGGTCTATCAAAGATTTTTTTGCAAAAACATAATCTGCATTTCCGGCTAGACAATAGTCTGAACGCCCATCTCCAATCAAAATAATTTGATTTTGAGGTTTCTGGTTTGCAATCTTACATTTGCAAGTTCCACTTTGACTTATGCAGCTCGCTTCTTGATTTGGAAACTCGAGTCGCCATGATCTCTCACCTGTCTGAACGAGATGGTTTGCAATTACAGGCAAATGTTCCAAATTATATTTTTTTAAAATATGACGAATAACGAAATCAAGCCCATCACTTACAATCGTCAACGGAATTTTATACTGCGCAGTAATCTTTACTAATTCAATAAAGCCGAGGTCAATATCAATTTGGTCAAGACATTGCTGCAACTCATCAATAGAGACATCCAACAGCTCAATTTGTTTTTGCATACAGACTTTGGAACCAATTTTGCCTTGCTCCCACTCTTCCTCAATTTCTTCCCAACCAGCTTTTGCATAAGTTTCAAGCAAATAGTCCGTCGTATCTTTTAAGCTGATTGTCCCATCAAAGTCACATAAAATATGCCAAGGTACAGTGTGATCTGTATAGTAATGCTGGTTGACCATGAACATAAAATGCCTCACACGAATAATTTAAGAATTTTTATAAAAAACACCGTCTGACTTTAGGTGGGAAATCTTAAAAATTTCTTTAATTAAAAATATTTCAAAAAAATATGAAAAAATGATTATATTATTCTGTAATTTACAAAATTATTGGTCGTTAATAATTTAACTCAAAAATGTTGAGTCATTTCTTAAAATAAAAAATAATTAATAAAAATCAAATATTTAATAAAATAAAATGTATAAATAATCAATCATTATACCTTCTTCAAAAATCTATTTTTATACAAAATTAAAGGGTTTTAATAGAAAAATACAAAATTAAGATTTTTTTAATTTTTCATTAAGATTTGTATAAGAATTAACTTTTATATTCAAGAAAATTTTGAACAGAACACAACCAGAAAACGATTATTTTTTCACCCTAGAAAGACTGATTATGATTAAACCATTGAAAAAAATCTCCATAGCAGTAGCAATAACCAGTAGTTGTTTTTACTGCCCTGCTTATGCACAAGAAAGCTCCTCACCAGATTTAACAATGGGTTTTAACTATTCTGTAAATTTTCAAGCTTATAAAGGTCATAAAACCTATCAAACAATTTTACCTGTTTTTTTCTATGACAATGACAAATTCTATATTGAAGGCGACGATGCCGGTTATTACCTCTTCAAAGATGACAAAAATCAATTACGCCTCGATGGACACTATGATGGCAACTCATATGATCCAAGTGGTGAACTTTACTTATTAGATAAGCGCAAATGGTCTGTTCTAGCGGGTGCAAGTTATATGCGTATTACACCGTATGGCGGATTTAAAGCACGGCTTAATACCGATGTCCTGTCCCGTAGTAAAGGTACTATCTTAAGGGCTTCTTATCTTGCTGAGCTAGACAAAGGCAATTTGACCGTCTATCCGGAAGCTGGTTTCCAATGGAACAACGCAAAATATAACCAGTATTACTACGGCGTCAGTGATGCTGAAAGTAAACGGAGTGGTATCGCAGCATATGAACCGGGCCAGAGTATATCGCCTTTTGTGAGCATGACAGCCAACTACAAACTTTCCAAACACGTGAACGCTTTTAGTTCTGTTGAATTTAACTATCTATCAAACGAACAGTTTAAAAGTCCAATGGTAAAAAAACGCACAGATATTACACCTGCTGTGGGGCTTACCTTTACTTTTTAACTCTAACCAATTTTTTCACTCAGCCTCTGTATCTAAAACATACATACTGAAAATACCAACCGTAAAAGGAATAGAAGTATGAACAACAATCATACATTCAAGCAAGAAAGCGCTTCTGCAACTAGTTCTAATAATCGCGTTCCACTTAATGAAGCGCAACTTCTAGCAGATGAGGCAAAGTATTGTTCACACGGCGATACAGTACACTATGTAAACCCACCTAAAATTTTTACGGATTGTCAGGGCAGCTATATTTTTGATGACCAGAATATCCCCTATCTAGACTTACAAATGTGGTATTCAGCGGTTAACTTTGGTTATAAAAACCCACGTTTAGATCAAGCGCTCATCGACCAAATTCATAAACTTCCTCAAATTGCCAGCCAATATTTGCACCCAACTAAAATTGAACTCAGCAAAGTCATTGCTGAAGACATGCTTAAAAAAACAGGTGTACAAGGTCGTGTTCACTATAACGTAGGTGGTTCTCAAGCAATTGAAGATTCATTAAAGCTTGTACGTAACTTCTGCAAAGGCAAAAGCCGTATGTTTGCCTTCGAAGGTGGTTACCATGGCCGTACTTTAGGTGCATCTTCAATTACTTCAAGCTACCGCTACCGCCGCCGCTATGGTCATTTTGGTAAGCGTGCTCAATTCATTCCATTCCCATATCCGTTCCGTCGTCCTAAAGGCATGACACCAGAAGAATATGCAGATAAGTTAGTTGCCGAATTCGCGCGTCTTTTTGAAAATGAATACCACGGTGTGTGGGACCCTAAAGTTCGTGAAAGTGAATTTGCGGCTTTTTATATTGAAACAATTCAGGGTACTGGCGGTTACGTTATTCCACCGAAAAACTTCTATAAAGGCCTGAAAAAAGTCCTAGATGACCACGGTATTTTATTGGTTGTCGATGAAATCCAAATGGGCTTCTACCGTACAGGTAAACTTTGGTCTTTCGAACATTTCGATATTACGCCAGACGTTGTTGCATTTGGTAAAGCGTTGACCAACGGATTAAACCCACTTGCTGGTATTTGGGCAAAAGAAGAAATGATAAATCCTGAAACGTTCCCAGTGGGTTCAACTCACTCAACGTTTGCGTCTAACCCGCTTGGTACGGCAGTTGGTCTTGAAGTCATGAACATGTTGGCTGAAAAAGACTACGAAAAACAAATCATGGAAAGTGGTGCTTATTTCCTAGAAGGTCTAAAAGACCTGCAATCACGTCATCCAGAAATTGGTGATGTTGATGGATTAGGACTAGCATTACGTGCAGAAATTTGTCAGGCTGATGGCTTTACTCCAAACAAAGAATTGTTGGATAAAATGGTCGATATCGGTCTTTCAGGTACCCTTGAATACCAAGGTCAACAATGTGGTTTGGTGTTAGATGTAGGCGGTTATTACAAGAACGTAATTACATTCGCACCTTCACTAGATATCTCAAGAGCCGAAATCGATCAAGCGATGGTATTACTTGACCAATTATTAGTTCGAGCTAAACGGGAAATATAAAATTAATTTATGACTATAAACCTGAATCAGTTAGAACCTCAGGCGGTGGTGGATGCTTTTTTAAAGCATCCACCTTTAAGTTTTCAGGTTCATTCGCCTAGCGATTTTTTACCTTATTTTTATACAGAGTTTGATTTATTAACGACTCTAGATACAGACCTTCTTAAAAAAATTAAAGCATTACCAGGCTATCAAATCTGGGGAAAACTCCTTCATTTTAAAACGTGTTTTATCGGGACAACGGTCACAGAATACAGCTTATTACCTAATGGACTTCCTCTGGACTCAATAGCAGATTTTTTAAAAAATAATGACCAGAAAATTAAGTTAGGTATTATTAAAGATCTTCCTTTAGACTCACCTTTGCTCAGCGATCTTGAAAATAATTACAGTCAAACTTTTATTCAAGAAGCAGAAAAAAAAGGTTTTCTATCTGTAGAAGGACAAGCTTTAGCTTATGTTCCTATCGATTTTTTAAGCCGTGAAGAATATCTTTCTCGACTCTCTAAACCACGCCGTAAAAACTTTAAACGTAAACTCAAAAGTTTAAATGAATTAAACATTGAACAGTTATCTACGGGCGATGAGCGCTTTAATGATCATGAGTTTAGAACATATTTATATGAACTCTATCTGGCCGTTTATCACCAAAGCGAAATACATTTTGACCTACTCAGCCCTGAGTTTTTTTCAGAAATTCTTCAAGATGTGCACAGTGGCGGTAAAGTCTTTTTATATTGGGCAGATACAACCCTAGTCGGCTATAACATTTGTTATGAATACAAAGACAATCTGGTTGATAAATATATTGGTCTCAATTACCCGCTCGCAAAAGACTACAATTTATATTTTATTAGCTGGTTCGTAAATTTAGACTATGCCCTAACCCATAACCTCAAATTTTACATCGCAGGTTGGACAGACCCTGAAGTCAAAGCTCAACTGGGTGCTAAATTTACATTTACCCGACATCTGGTATGGATACATTCACCTGCCTTACGTTTTATTTTAAAGAAATTACGTCCTTTATTTGAAGCAGATCATCAGTGGCATGTTAAACAGGAAACACGATCATGAGTTCAGTAAATAACAGAACACCTGTCGTTTTAAATTTTGATGATTCTGCTGGTGATCCTGATGATGCTGTACGCGTTGATCTCAGCTCATGGCAAGAAGTCATTCGCTTTGGTTGTAAATTAAAAGAGTTCGACGAGTTACGTACTTACCTAAACCAGCATTTACCTTCAAAAATGGGTTGTGTTCTTTTAGGTAGTGGTGATTATCACCATGTTACCCAGCTTTTACTGGAAAGATTGCCATCTGCTGAACCAATTCATCTTATTGTCTGTGATAACCACCCTGACAATATGCGTTACCCTTTTGGTATTCACTGTGGTTCATGGGTGTATTGGGCAAGTAAGCTTCCACAAGTTGCCAGAATAGATGTACTTGGAATTAGCTCAAGTGATATTGGATGGCTACATGCTTTAGAAAACCATTGGTCACCTCTATATAAAGGAAAGCTGCATTACTGGAGCATCCAGCAAAATGCATTATGGGTGCGTTTTACAGGCAAAAAGAATGCATGGCAAAACTTCGATCATCCAGATGAGTTACTAACTGCATTTCTCACAGAACTAAAAGCATCGAACATACCTGTTTATTTATCGATTGATAAGGATGTGCTGTCGAGCGATGTCGTCATGACGAACTGGGACCAAGGTAAGTTTCTAGAGAAGCACTTACAGAGCTTGATTGAAGCGTGTAAGGGTCGATTAGTAGCTGCGGATATTACTGGGGATGTTTCAGCCTATCATTATAAAAACTACTTTAAACGGTTTTTAGCAGCTTCGGATGGACAACAAGAGCCAACTGTCGAAGAACTCTCAAATTGGCAGTTAGAACAGAAAGCACTGAACCTACGGTTAATTCATGCCATAGATTCAGCTTGGTCAAATCAATAAGAAAAAACCCACAAACTGTGGGTTTTCTTTTAATTACTTCGCTACGTTTACACCAACAATAAACTGGCTACAATTCGAGCCTTCAGAGGCATTACCTAATTGTTTTTCAGAAAACTTAAATTTTGATGCCACAGAAGCATAATCTTTCTTAAGGGTTTGGCCTGTAAGCTCACCTAACTCTTTTACTTGTTCAGGCTTTAAAATTCCGTGTTCAACCGCTTGATTCACCATTACACATGCTGTTGTCATAGCATCATAACGTGCAGCAGTTTTCGAATAACCTAGAGCACCCACTACACCACCAACAATTAAACCGACTACTACAGCCAAAGTTACATGCATTTTATTCATTTTAAATACCTAAAAATCTAACTAAAGACGAGCACCTTAAGAGTTTGTGCTCAAGTAGAATTAAGATAACTGCTTTTATTTGATACAAAAAGTTAGATTCTGTCAGATTTATTGATAGTTGAGTTGTCGTAAAGACATTACCATGCTCTTTGTAAGTATGGATGTTTACTCTTTCTATTCAATACATAAGAAATAAGATTATTAATTTTATAGTGTTCCAAGAAAAATTTATTTAAAATTATTTATGTAACCCTCTAATTATCAAGATTAATATAAAATCATAAATTCCCGCATATATATTCAAAAATTCTCAACTCCACTAATTTTATATCTTTTCTGGAACTATCTATACTTAAAAAATAAATAAAATCCAGAAAACAAAATTCATCCATAAAGTTAAATAAATTCAGAAAAAATTTGTTAATATTTATCTTGATCGCTGGTTCAGATCCGGAAAAATATAAATATACTCTCTCCTCATTTAATAATTTAAATTTTAAATTCGAGACAATTTCATTTATCACACTATTATCAATTTCATTTGGAAAACTCAATTTTAAAAAGTCTGTATTTGTGATTTCCCAATTCATTTTGCCTGTTGTCCCCTTCCATAAAGGGGTCATAAACTCATTAATTTCATCAGTTAAATCTAAGGACATTATTGAAAAATCAATCTCATATTTTCTACAAAACACTTCAATATCTTTAATTAAATTCATAACTTATGCACTAGTCCTACTATATTAAAATTACAATAAAAATTTAAATTCATTTTTGATTTACACATGAAAAATTTTCAGAATTATCTAAAATAGGACCTAATAACAAATATAAAGTTCTATTTTGAAATTTTATACAAACTATAACCATCTATTAGCTGGTGATGATTCCTCATGTTTTTTTAAATCAGTCTGTTTAATTTTTCCTAAAGATACTGCCTTATTAAACAATTTATCAAATCTAGCTAAAGATTCAGCATCTCCTGCTAATGAGGCATAAAGCATTAAATATTTTTCAATTTCTTTACTATCTAACTTTATTATTTCATCTATTTGATCATCTAAGATTTCATCAACTTTTTCATATTCTTCCTGTTCCAAAAACTTATCTACAAGTTGATTAAACTCTTTAAATTTCACAATTAATTACTCCAGCTTATACTTTGATTAGCATGTTTGATCTATTCAAGTTGCCCAAAAGTATATGAATTTTTCATCAAATTACTGAAAATTTATAAGAAAATTGTGCCTTTAAATTTTTAAATACACTAAATTTATATTTACTTAATTTCTTCAAAATATTCATACGTTGGTAAATCAGGTTCTGATGAATTTGTATTTCCAGCATAACTATCTAACACTAACTTAAAATTATCAGAAATAATTGCAAGAAAATAAAGATTATTATATATATAACAATCAAATAAAAATGAAATTTGATCCTTGTTCAATTTAAAAACAGGTAAAGGCGAAATATTATAGTATTCGCCATCATCTAAAAATGTTTCATATTGACTAAAAGATACATTAAATAAAAGATCTTCATCAGAAATATTCTTAATAAAATTAATGATCTTTTTACTTATTAAAACCTTATCCTGTGTTTCTGTAGCTTCTATCAACATCTGATTTGATTTTTTTAAAGATAATATTTCATTGTAAAAATCAATACTTTCATCGACAGGCAACTTATCTGAACTATCTAAAAATTTAAATTTTAAATTAGTATCCTTAATAAAATTTGATAGATTCAGATTTTGTCTTTGTTTAATCTTAAGTAGTGTAATTCTTTTCACTCATGCGCTCCTTATCACTAGTCATGAGTAACCACTGGCCCACTTGAAATATATTTCCAAGCGCCTTGATTATTAGACCTAACTTGACCATTATCCATCATAGCTGGAGCTGCATGCCAATGCGAACATGGATGCTCTTTATCTTTAGGATGATGAGAAACTATCATAATTTTTTCTCCTTCTCCCGTTCTAACACTATACATATATTGTTCCCAATTAGGAATTACCCTTTGTTTAATTGGCGTAGAAGATGTTGGAATACCAGCTTTTCTCATAACTTCTCTTCGTGCCTGTCTAGAAGTCCTACCTTGACCACAGGTTTCTTCTTTACTCTTTTTATGTTGTGTATTTTTATTTTTGTTTTTATTATTTAGTCCTAAAGGATCAATCCAAGCTATTGAGTTTGGTGCATATGCATATACATTATGCCCCCATCAACCCAATTGGATCTTTACTTACAAACCGTCCCACATAAGGCGAGTAATAACGATAACGATTGTAATGTAACCCTGTCTCTTCATCGAAATACTGTCCCTGGAAACGGATATTATTTGAAATAATTTCACTATTTTCGAAGAAATTGGACTTGGCTCTCTCTGCTTTACACTCGGCCCAAGCTTTATATTCGGCTTTCCAAATAATTGCACCTGTATGATCGGTCATTTCTTGCGGTGTGCCTAAATGGTCACAGTGATAGAACCATACATCATCAAACTCTTTACCCTGTTTTTCAGTTTTCCAAAGCGGGTCACGGTGTATGTTATGAGGTCTATCTGACCAATCTGGTGTTTGGTGTAATTCTATTGGACTTAAATAAACAGTTTGTAGCATCGGTACAAAACTGTCTTTTTCATAGATGTAATGCTTAGTCAGTTCCTCTGTGGACTCATAAGCAAGCGTATCGCGCCATCCCATCCATAAATGATATTCTGTTCTTGACCTATATGGTGATGCTTACTCCGCTTTTGAATACGGCGGTCTAATGCATCATAGCGATATTT
Source organism: Acinetobacter sp. 766875 (assembly GCF_000582055.1). Lineage (NCBI taxonomy): Bacteria > Pseudomonadati > Pseudomonadota > Gammaproteobacteria > Moraxellales > Moraxellaceae > Acinetobacter > Acinetobacter sp. 766875. The sequence continues at coordinate 80,090 of NZ_JEXX01000010.1, forward strand.
TGCCGTATTTTATATTCTAAACCCGAATTGCCCATATATAATTCGCTGTACACTATTCTAAACATCCAATGTTCCCAAAAATAAAAAACCTTCAGGCCTAATAGTGAATTAATAATTTAAATAATTAATTCACTATTAAAAATTATTAATTTTAGTATTCCAAGAAATTCATTTTGAATTTAAATTTATTAACAATATCTACAAATTTTTTGCTCACTACGTAGATATATGGTTTATCAGTATCTCTAACAATAAAAAAGTCATCTATTACAAGATCATCTTTTATAAAGTCATCTTCATCTAGTAAATTATTTTTTCTTTTAATATACATGGCGTAAATATCTGCTTCTTGATTTCTTACATAACATTGATAGAAATCACATTCGTCTGCAAGAACTTCCTTCATTTCATTAAAAAATCTTTTTGAAAAAAGTAAAATTCCTGAAGATGAATAATAAAAATCCGTATCCAATATTTCATTCAATTGATCAGAAAAAATATTGTCAAAATCTAAATTTATTCTAGGATTTTTTAAAAATTGATTACTTAAGTCAAATTTAAAAAAATCAACAATAATTTCTTGCTTCCCTTTCAAATCAAAAGAAAAATCTCTATCAATATACTCAGACGGATAAATTGTATAAAAATTCATCAACCCACCTTTAAAAACACCTTATTTAAAAGTAGTACTTCGAAATAAATATATAGAAGTATTACTTATTCTTTGAATAGCACTTAAAATTTAACTGTGGACTTTATAGCCTTACTGGTGTTCACGTGCTAAATTATAGGCCAAACCAACTCATTTATTTCTTCATCACTCAAATACAAAGAATTAAATAAATCATCTGGATCACGCCATTTTTCTATATCTAACAAATATTATTTTTTATATGAGAGAGATATATCTGCTAAATTGGCCACACAAATTTATTCACCTCATCTTCGCTCAAAAACATAAAACTAAAATCATCAGAGTCTCTCCATTGAGCCAAACTAAGGTCAAAAATATTTATACCTTGATATTTATTTTTTTCAATTTCTTCTTTAACGGACTCACTGATAAAAAAAGTATCTTGAGCAGAATCCACATTATTAATTTTCAATATATCAACATCTAAATTATTTAAAAATTCTACCTTTTCTAAAACCAAAAAATCATTATCCAATCTATAAGTTGACTTATTTAAATCTAAGACATTTTTAAAATCAAAAATTTGATTAAATCTAAAAATATAATAATTTTTGTTATTTATTTTTTCCAAACTTTCACTCAAGACTTCAACCCTTATAAAATCAGAATTAATATATTTTCCAAAAATATTTTTAAAAATTTCATCAACAACATATATATTTTCATTTATATTTCTAATACTTATTTCTATTTTTTTACTTTTTAAGATAAGTACACCTTCGATAGGTAAATCACAGTTTTTGCTAGTTTTATAACTATACCATGGTAAAGATCTACATTCGATATTTTGGCTAGCTTGCTCTTTATTCATATATAGAACAGCATCATCCACAAGTGAAATTGGACAAAGACTACTTTGCATCGCACTTAAAACAAAATACTTCATATTTATTTAATCCTAACTTAATCTGATTGGTTTTGTACCAGGTGTTATTAAAACAAGTCTCATACTTGACTGTAAATTTGCCACTTTATCTCTAGCTTGAGAAGCGGTTATTTTCTTACTTTCAAATTCTCTCTGTATTTGTCCTAACTTTTGATTAATACCTGCAGAATAAATTGGATGTGATCCACAATGATATAATTGGCGCTTCATTTGTTTTGCCTTAGCTTCACTGTCAGGCATTAAAACGCCATTTTCTGCTTTATCTCTATTTCCGCCAATACCAATATCATCTAAAAAATCTTTGCGCTTGGCCCAAATTTCTTCAGGAATAATATGATGAGCTTGTAAATGATCACCTTTTACTCCACCTAAATTTCTATTTAAGGTGGTACTACATAATCCCTTACTATCTATCCATGTAATCGGGTTGTTAGCATATACATAAACATTATTACCACCCAACAACCCAATTGGGTCTTTACTTACAAACCTACCTACATATGGGGAATAATAACGATAGCGATTGTAATGTAATCCTGTCTCTTTATTTATTATCCTATATTTTAAAATATTCATGCCTAAAAAACTTTTAATTGTATTTTCCAAATCAATTGAACTTAATAAAACTCTATTAAGTAGAGTTTTATTAAGAAATGAAGGATTAATAATCACATCATCTTTGAGAAAAACAAAAAGTTTATAAAAATATATTTCTTAGAATAACATATCATTATATGACTCTATTAACTTAATCTTCCTATTCATTTCTAAAACCTCATCTTTATTAAATTTTTTTTCAAAATTAAAATAATTAATAGCACCACTAAATAAAGATCTTAAAAAATCCATTGAGTTAAATTCTTTATTCAAATAAATAACTTTTTCTGATGAAATTTTGAGATTAATTAGATTCATTTTACGTTTCATTATAGTAAAACGTATTGGTTGAGAAGGAAAACCAATATCATAATTTCCATTTTTAAAAAAATCTTCAAAACCATCTGCAATGAATCCCCAGAACCAATTTATATCATCTACAACATTTGATCCAAAAATTTCTTTTTCATAATAAAAAATTACTATTTTTCCTTCAACATAATCCCAATCAATATTTTTTAATTGATAAGAAAAAGCAATGTCATTTATATCAATATAATCATCATTAATTTTAATGAGTGACTTAAATTTAATCATACGACCTCTTAATAAAATTGCCCTATTCGTCCACGATTTAATCCAACTACCCTACCATTTGTTTTTGGTAGTTGGAACATTTTAGCATTTGCCCCTGATTCAGCTAATTTTTCACGATTTGCCTGTAGTACATTTCTAATTTCTGTTTCAATTTGCTTAATTGATAGATTTGGGCATAAAAAAGACTGTGTACTTTTAATTGAGCCATCCCAATATTCAGGGTGATGTCGTTTTAAGATATGTGTCATGGCTGCTTTGTCTAAAATATATGTATTACTTCCAAACTGATATCTCTTTGTTTTGAAACCATCTAAAGCATTCACTACATTTGAATGCGGACATGTTTTTTTAGGAGTCCCTTCTTCTGGTTTCGCTGATCCTTGCTTTTGCTTGCTGCTAGTTTTTTGCAAGCCAAGTGGATCAACCCAACTAATTGAACTTGCAGCATATTGATAAACATTTATTCCTCCCCATAACCCAATTGGATCTTTACTTACAAACCGTCCCACATACGGCGAATAATAACGATAGCGATTGTAATGTAACCCTGTCTCTTCATCGAAATACTGGCCTTGAAAACGGATATTATTTGAAATAATTTCACTATTTTCGAAGAAATTGGACTTGGCTCTCTCTGCTTTACACTCACCCCAAGCTTTATATTCAGCTTTCCAAATAATTGCACCTGTATGGTCAGTCATTTCTTGAGGTGTGCCTAAATGGTCGCAGTGATAGAACCATACATCATCAAACTCTTTACCCTGTTTTTCAGTTTTCCAAAGCGGGTCTCGGTGTATGTTATAAGCTCTATCTGACCAATCTGGAGTTTGGTGCAATTCTATTGGACTTAAATAAACAGCTTGTAGCATCGGTACAAAACTATCTTTTTCATAGATGTAATGCTTGGTCAATTGCTCTGTGGACTCATAAGCAAGCGTATCGCCATCCCATCCATAAATGATGTTCTGCTCTTGACCTGTATGGTGATGTTTACTCCGCTTTTGAATACGGCGGCCTAATGCATCATAGCGATATTCTGCCGTATATTGACTATTACGGCTCTTCACCATACGGCCATAGACATCCCATTCAAGGTTTAAATCACCTTGGCTCGTTTTCTGTCTTACGAGTTGTCCATAAGCATCATATTGGTATTGTTGATCTAAATATTCTTTAACTACGTTATTAACCAAACGATTATAACCATAGCCTGTTTCATCTAGCTTTTGTGAGTGGCTTTGAGCCTTCTGACTATGATACGAATCTAGAATGTTACTAGCAGGGTCAAAGTTAAACGTTTCTTTTCCAAGTTTACTGCTCGCTTCAAGTAAACGCCCTACAGGATCGTACTTATAGGCAATATTGCCACGGCGTGTATCTCTAATTGCCGTTAGCTCACCTGTTTTATCATATTGATAAAGTCGCTGTACCAGTTGACTGGTCTGCTCTAATGCATTGTTGTGCGGCTTATATTGGTTTTGATAGCCATTTTCATGTTCACTTAACATGATTTGGCTTTTCAAACGACCTGCTAAGTCATATTGCTGTTCCTGACTCACTCCATTGGCATAGTGACGTGCAATTTCTCGGTGTAAGTCATCACGCTCAAAGCTAACTAGGTCTTGACCATTCACGATTAAACTTTGTACATGACCGCTACCATAGGTCAACCAGTCAATAACCTGCCCATCTGGACGAGTTGTTTTGATTCGATCATTAATTTCATCATATTGGTGTTTCCACACCGCGGTTTTATTAATTTTATAATCTTGCTGGTGTTCTTGTACTAAATTGCCAGCCGCATCATAAAACCATTGTAAATTGCTTTGAGTATTTTTAGCTTGAATGATTCGCCCCATATAATCATAGGCAAATTCTTCAGTCTGTTTTTCTTCGAGTTCTAAACTATAGTGACCATAACCCGCAGTACGCTGTTCTAAACGCCCCATACTGTCAAAGATAAATTGTTGAATTCGGTCTTTCGGTGCAGCTCGGTCTTTGAGGTCTTGTCCATAAGCAGATGCAACTTCAATACTGGTTGCCAGTTGGCCCGAGTTTTCATCATAGTGGTATACCGTTTCCTTACCATCAAAGTCGATTTCTTTAATTAAACGCCCACCAAGGTCATAAAAAAATTGATAACTTGCACCATTTTCATTAATGAGTCGGGTTAGACGTCCCAATCGATCCCATTTATATTTTAATTTGTGGTTTAAAGCATCTGTACGAGACAGAATTAACCCCGCCTCATCATATTCATAGCGAGTGATGTTCTGTTTAGGATCTACATGTGCCAGTAAACGCCCTTCCGCATCATGAATGAAGTGTTCTTCTGTGTCATCAGCATGTTTGATCTTTTCAAGTTGACCAAAAGCATTCAGAGGTAAACCCTTTATAATTGGTTCTCGATTTTCTAAAGTAAGTTCAGTATAAAAATACTCAACTTTTTGTTTTAATGCATTTTCAATGCTTATTACACGACCACGCTCATCATATTGCCACTTAGTCTCTTTACCTGAACAATCTGTATAACTAATCAAATTCCCTTGATCATCATATTTAAGTGACTTACTTTCACCTTTAGCATCTATAATGGAAGTGACTAAGCCCATGGCATTGTAAGCATAAGCAGTTTCATGCTTAAGTGGATCAATTTCTTTGATCAGGTTTCCAGAACCATCATATTGCTTAAACCAACGTCCCTGTTCGGCATCAACCATACCAGTGAGTTGATTTTTTTCATCATATTCAAAATAACTTGTCGCACCATCATCTTGAGTTGTAGTCAAGACATTACCGCGCTCATCATAAGTGTAAGAAGTTTTCGAACCGTCTTTAGCAATATGGAGCGTTATATTTTTCGCATCATCTCGAAAGAACCACTCTTCAAAATTATCAGGATAAACAATACGGTAAGTATAGCCATCTATATCGTAGTAATGTTCAGTGCTATTCCCTTCAACATCCAATACTGTGGTTTTTCGGATATTTTTATCCCACTCCAGCTTTGAAGCACGACTAGCATTGTCGGCCCATTCTTCAATGGCTTTTGAAGTAGGTAAAATACCATCCCATTTTAGGTTCATCCCACGATGAGTAAGATCTGTATAACGTGTAATTAAGTGATGGATATATTGATAATAATAAGAAGCTGCAAATTCATTTGTTGCCTGAATCAAATCACCTTGTTGATCATAATCATAACTTGCCAATACACGATCTAATTGGCCATTTTTGATGGTCCAAATATCGGAAACCAAACCTTGCGGAGTTAATTGCAAAGCTAAATGAGCTAGTAAATTATCGTCCTGTTTAAATAAAATGTCCGATAAAATTGTTTTATTATCGATAGAAACATGGTCATAACGTAAAGCGACTTTGAAACCATTTTTACGTTCAATATAAGATAGACGATAGTCCTCACCATATTTTTCATAATAGCGTTTCTCGTCCTCACCGTAGGCAATTAAATGAAGCTCATCTGATAAAACTGTATAAGTGTATTGCTCAATCGGATCATAAATACTTTGACCTTTCTTTAGGTCAGGCAGATTGATTGCCCGACCATCTAAACCAATGTATTCAAGCCCATTTAAATAGTCTTTATGGTCTTTTTTCTCTGGACTATATTTAAATTTACGAGAAATTTTTGTGGTAAATGGAGTAACCCAACGTGCTCCAAATATAGCGTCATCCATCTGGTAAAGGTTTGAAACATAGGTACGGCTAATGCTGTCCTGAATTATTCCACCAAGTTGTGCATCGACATGGGTAAAGAACTCGGTACCCATTGCAAAGGTAATTGAACCACCAGTTCCGCCCATACAGTTTTTACACTGATTGGCATTATTCTCGGCATGAGCTTGTTTATTTGATTTGTCAGTCGCAGTTGATGGATGAGTTGCATTGGCCTTTGTCGTTTCTTTGGCCTTAATCTGCGCTTTCTTTTGCCGATGTTTTGCGGCAACCATTCCCATAATGCTAAATAGCCAACCAATAGTCCATAAAGTATTAGGGTCACTTAAACCATTTACTTTTCCTTGAGCAACTTGTCCGATAGATCTTATTTTTGTACCTAAAGCTAAAATTTTAGCTCGTGTTTCGGTGGAAATTCCTAAATTGGCTAGGTTGACATATCCTTTACCCACAGTCTTTGCAACGTTTTCGGTAGCATATTTTGCATTATTTACTACACGGGTTCCATCAAGTTCAAATATTCCTTTTATAACTCCTAAAGACTGCTGGCCTGCACGCTTAAGGTTTGGAAGACCATCTAATGAACCACTGACTAGTTTTTTTAAGCCAGTATCAATGGCATTTGTTAATGTGATAATCCAGTTGCCAACGTCTTTTAGAACCTGATTAAGTAAACTTTGTCCTTCTTTAGCAAATTTTTCTAAAGTCCCTGCTACATTTTCAGCAATGATAGTTGTTAAAAATACACTTGCACTGTCTTTAAAACCGGTACTTAAAGCTTTTTTTACTTCTTGAGAAGTTAACGTTTGTTTACCTAATTTCTTTGCTTGTGCTTTGATAATTTGTTCTGATTCATTCTTTACATAAAATAATGCTGGTCGTGCTACACCACGAATACCCAGACTAATAGATGGGATCGGTGCCAATCCAATCACATCAATTCCTAAATTTAACCAATCAAAAATTTCAACTTTATCAATACCTTTATTAATCATACTTATGATATCAATAATGATATCACCAACAGCAAAGGCACTACCTAAAACAGGTACATTTCTACAGATTGTCTCTAGTCGGTCAACAGTAACAATACCATCTGTATATTCCCTAAACCATTTATCAACTTCTGCCTTTTTTGTTGTTAAATCTTTGGGACTAAAAGTATTTAAAGGAGCAACGACTGAATTTTGTGACATGTTCTTCTCAAATTATACAAACGTTTCAAATGGTGATTGGATTTTTGTTATTGCTGTTTTGTTAGAACCAGCTTGAGCTAATCGTCTGAGTGGATTACTCTGCTGACTTGCAGGCATAAAGCTATTTTGACTAACAAATGATTGAGTTAACTTAGATCCATCACTCCCCCCTAAAATCTGTTCCGTCGCCATTGGTAGCAATGCTTTAGCACCTTGATCTTTAATTCTTTTAACCGATTCAATCTTTTGCTGCACAGATTTCACATTGCCAGCAAGTTGACTTAGCTTTTTAAAGTCATTTTTCAATGTTTCGGTTAACCCTTTACTGCCAGATGCAATACCAATGCTTCCTTCTACATCATTTTGATTTGGCCACTCTACCTTGCGTTTAAAATCACTTGCCTCATCCCAAGGATTACGAGGATCTGGGTCAAACAGAACCTTTACCGAACCTGTTGCTAAACCAGAAACACGAGCAAAACCTTTATCGTCTAGCTTTCCATTAACAACTTTGCCTAAATTATCAGTTACGGTATAACCAGCTCCTTTGACAAAAGCTCCATGTGAATAGTCATGCAAAAGCTCAAGTACACCTTGTGCACGTTTTGGTGGTGGTGGCAAACTAGATTTAATACTTGCCGATGCTCCCCCCATAAACACATGCTGTCCAGCCTTCACTTCAAACTTACCGCCAGTGACAGGGAAAATGCCTGAACCATTAATCTTGATTTGAGAACTACCGGCTGTAATAACAATTTCTTTAGAAGCACTAATTTCAACTTTGTCTTCTGTGGAAATAATCTGGATGCCTTTACGGGCAATTAAATCTGCCCCATCACCTTGAGCTTGTATTTCAACCTTTCCTTTGCCCGCATACAGCCGTGCTCCCTGTTGCGCTGCAAAAAGGCTAATCTTATTTTGAGCATGTGCAATCAGGTTCTTTTGAGTGCTTATATTAATGCTGTCGCCGGCACTTTGGCTTAACTGGCCATCTGCGCTTAGGTGTATGTCTTCATTACTCGCTACCGCAATACTGTTGGGTGCAGTTAATACCATCAAGGCTTGCTTGAAAGCAGCCGCTTTGTCTTTATCTTGCTGTTCAATCTGTTCTAAGAAAGTTTTTAAATTATCTAATACTTCCAATGGGTCAGTTTGCTGGTTTTTAGCCACTTCGCTAAGTGCCTTAGCATTATTAAGACCACCTTCTATTTGTTGTTTGGCATCGGCTGCGTCTAAATGTGTGCCTTGAGCTTGGTCCTGTTTATGAGTGGTAATGAGTAAGCCTTTACCTGCTCTAACAGCACCCCACTGGTCAGTTCTCAGTTCAAAACCTTCACCACGACCATCACTTTCCGCTTTGTCTTTTGGATGGCTTAAGTTACCTAAGTTTAACTGACTAGCCGCATGGCTACTTTGTAGCTGAGCACTAATTTGTCCAGTCGTATCATCAAGACGTAGCTGGTTAAAACCTTTGCCACCTACTTCTTCTGACCGAATACCACTCAGCTTTTTAGTGTCAGGTAGATGTCCTTTCTGGTCAAACTGGGTCGGGTAGCGTTCAGCTTCATGAATACGTCCTGCCACAAATGGTCGGTCAACATTACCGTCAAAGAAATCAATCACAACAATTTCACCGACACGTGGCAAGAAGCGTGCCCCATAACCTTTTCCCGCCCATGGGGTTAAAACATCAACCCAAGCCGAGTCTGTGTCATTGTCATTACTTCCTGCTCCACCATCATGGCGGTGGTCATCAGCTCGGGTAAACAAGAAACGAACTTTAATGCGTCCCCACTGGTCAACATAAATTTGCTCACCTTCTGGCCCAACTACACGTGCACGTTGTACAGAGGCTTTAGGCCGATGTTGCAAAGGTTGATACGCAGGAACAACTTTAATATTACGGCGTTGTAAAATCAGTTCATTACCTTGGCGCTCATCTGTTTGACTCGCTTGCCAATGGCTTTGTTGAACTAAGGCTTGAATTTGCTGGTTTAAATCTTTGGGTAAGTTATTTTGGTTGTAATAATGCTTACCAATGATCAGAAACTCTTTATCCGCACCGTCATGAAGATCAATTTCAGGGTGTTCATTAAGTTCAAACCAATAGCCGACTTGTGTATCTCTTACTGTGGTTTTAGCAATAAACTGTTTAGACTGAGCATCATAATAAGCACTTAGGTTCTGATTGAACTTTTCAAGTTGTTGATTACTTGCTGAAGTTGCACCATCTTCACCTTTTAAATCTTGCATCCATGCGGGACTAAAGTGCCATGCATCTTCAAGACTTAAACTTTGATTGTCATAGTTAGAGCTATGCTGATGTTTACTTTGTACACTACCAGCCCCATCTGTTTGTTCTAATACATCTGATTGCCAACGCTGCACAAAAACAGAAGTCGGCTGCAAACTACGGTCAGCCTTTAAGCTGGTCATGCTATCAAATTGTTCAGTTGCATGACTTCGATGGTAGCGAATCGTTCTTCTTGTTAACGCTTGATATTGGTTATTATCGTCAATAAGACGTAATTTTTGTGGCTGAATATGGTCCGTATTGCTCGGTACAGTAAGCTCAGCTTCATCAATGAGCCAGTTAATGCCTTCACTACGCCATAAGCGGGTTAAAAAATCATAGTCACTTTCATTGAGCTGCATCACAAAAGGACGGACATCATAGGTCTGTTTCAACCCACTCAAATCTAAAGTCAAACTAGATGCAAATAATGGACTTTTCCCCTGCCATTCTTGAAACAGAATTTCACTAATTTCTTTCACACTCTTGTTCATAAACACACGACTGTTTCTGCGTTTATGCCAGAGATAAGTTGGATCACTTATGGTGAGTTTATATAAGGTTAGAGCACCATCACTTTGCCCCTGCGATGCTCCAGTAATAATACCTGTAGTACGGAAAAGACTGCCTCGATCTGTTACCTGATCAACAGCAACCTGCACCCCAATAAATGTCTTGAGTGAAATATGCGCATTGGTTGATAAACAAATCAGCTCGGCTGTTGTACCCTGATTAAGATAATGTTGCCCATCTATACGTTGTAAAAAAACCTGACTATTCAACGATGCATCTGAAAATTGGAGATACACCGAACGATGTTGTGAGAGAAAACCTACGCTCTCTAAGATTTGGGAAATATTATTAAACATTACATTTTTATAAATTGGGGTCATAATCAACTATATTTTATAATAAAATATACAGAACTGTCTATTTTATGCTATTGCAAAATAAGTTTGCACACTCATAAATGACATTCAATAAATACTAAATTAATGGCGAGCACTACTCACCTACAATACTCATAGCGTACTAATCCTGAACTCTGCCATTAATCTAAACAATTCATTTATCTTAAACAGATAGGCTTAAAGAAACACTCCACCGCTGCATCCCTGTTCTCTACACTGTCTGTACTTAAAAACTCAAACATTAAGCCATCTATTAAGTTTAAAACCATGTCGGCATCGGGTTTTAACACACTCATTTCTAAGCTAAAAATCAGTTCAAAAATTTCACGGGTCAGCCATTTTCTATACTCAACTGCCATACGGTAAGCCTGCGGGTAAACCACTTTAATTTCAAAAAAAGCCTTAAGTAATAAGTGGTACAGGCTGTTAGAGTTAACATGTAAGACCACGATTTCTTTGAGCTTATCAATGGGTGTGCGGTAATGGCTTGAGTAAATAATGGCGAGTACTTCTTCTTTAAGCAGGCTTTTTTGAAAGGCAATGCACATTTCAATCAGCCCTTCTTTTGAGCGAAAATAGTTATATAGCGTCGCCTTGGGTACTTCGCACTGTTTGGCAATCAGATCTACACCTGCGGTGTGAAATCCATAAGTGGTAAATAAACCAATAGCCGTTCGAATAATGTGTAGTTTTTTGGAAGAGATTTCTAAATAATTTGGCATAGTTTTACCGTTATAAATTCTTGTTGTTTCTAAACGAGATACTTTTTTTGGGAGAAAAAAAGGCACAGCAAAGCCGTAAAGACTGTGCTTGGCACATCTCAAGTTTTATTGTTGATACAAATTTTTGAGCCGTAATGACTTAAAGTCTGAAAACCCAAAAGGCTATCAAACTGTTTAAAGATGATTTAAGTGGTGTCGTTATAGCTTTTGGCATAGGCTGCCAAGAAATAATGGATGTGCAAAGCCAACTCCTTTTTATTGGGAGTTCTGCCAGACATTAAAATTATGGTGGCAGAACGAAAGGGGGTTAGCAGACTGGCCGAAAAAACCCAGCACACCCGAAGGTGTCCCCCTCCCGTTCCGCCGCAGAGGGGGCACGAGGGTTCGTCACTAAAAGATTGCTCTTTTAATGCTTTTCGGAACGGTCTGCTAAAACCGACTGGCAATGTGGCCAGCAGGCAAAGAATAGTGTCCAAGTCTCTTGCCGTCAAGCACACAAAATGACATTTGCTTTAAATTAGATCATTAAAAAAGTAAGGCTAAATAATTTAGCTTTATTATTAAAATTTGGTTTATAAAAGCGAATAAATTTATATAGATATATGATTTTTGATAGGTCAAAATGAACATTTATTTTTAAAGACATTTATAAAAAATTATAGATGAGACCGAGTATAAGAGGACATTGAATGAAGAACTTTCTAACTAAGAAAATGTACGCGTCTAGAGCTTTATTTTTTGCTGTAGGCGTTATGGCTTTAAATGTGTCCCCTATTGTTGTTTCTACTGCTCATGCAGCAGCAGAACAAAAAATAGATACTTTATCTAGTAAGCTTTCATCAATTTTTGCAGATAAACCCATAGAAACTTCTTTATTTAGCCCTCAATTTTTAGGACAAGTTTCCATAACACAAATTCAAAAAATCGTTGATGATTTAAAAGCCTCTTTAGGCACTCTTAAAAGTATTAATGTTTCTAACGGTTCAGGAACGATTGATTTTGAAAAAGGAGAATTACCTGTTTCAATTAGCTTAGATCAGCAAGGGCAAATTAGTACCCTTTGGTTTAGCGCACCTCATTTTAAGACAGTAAGCTTAGATGAAACAGTCAAAGGTTTACATGAAAATGCGGTGGGTAAAACTTCTCTTTTAGTTGTTGTAGATAACAAACCTGTCGTCGTTGAAAATGATAAAACCCCTATGGCTGTAGGTTCGACTTTTAAGTTAATCATTTTAAAAGCATATGAAGATGCTATAAAAAAAGGCGAATTAAAAAGAGAAACTATTGTTTCTTTAAAAGAAAAAAATCGCTCATTACCAACAGGAGTTTTACAAAACCTACCTGCTGGTACACCTGTAAATCTCGAACTTCTCGCGCAGTTAATGATACAAATTAGCGATAACACAGCGACCGATAGTCTTATAGAGGTATTAAAAAAACCTCGCATAGAAGCGTTGTCACCTAAAAACTCTCCTATGCTGACCACACGAGAACTATTTCAACTGATTGATTCGAGTAATGAACAGCTCAGAAATAAGTTTAAAACAAGTACAAAATCGGCTCGTTTAGAAGTGCTCTCTGAGCTAGATAAACTGCCATTACCAAGTGTGAGTAGCATTGGAAAATCGGCTACTTGGCAAGATGCTGAATGGTATATGTCAGCCAATGAGATTTGTCCTCTTCTTGAAAGTGTTCAAAATGCCCCTGCTCTGAACAGTTCTTTAAACCCACTTTTTAAAAATTTAAATTGGCAAAAAATTGGTTTTAAAGGTGGTTCCGAATACGGCGTGATTAACTTTTCAATGATTGGAAAAACTCAAAAAGGCCATAAAGTTTGTGCAGTATTTACCGCAAATGGAAATGAGCCACAACCTGAGTCAAAACTAGCAATATTATTTACAAGCTTACTTCAAGCAGTTGATTCTATAAATCCTTAACTATAAAGACCCATCATGACTAGAAGACTTTTGGTAACGCCTTATGATGGGTTGTTTTTGATTTGGAGTTATTCAGGCATTCGCGTACAGTAGTTGTGGAGAAATTTATTATTAAATAAGTAGTTGGTGATTAAGATGTCATTAATTATACCCGTAGCAGTGGATGAGGGAGCGCTAGAAGTTCTTTGGTATAGCCTTTTTGAAAATATTGAAGATATTATTCAATGGTGGAAAGAGCAAGAAAGTATTGATATATATAAATATAAGACTGACTTAGAAGCTGCTGAGGCTATTCTATCAAATGGCAAAATAGTTACTGTTAAAACAGAAGAGCAATATGATCTCTACTATGCAATAAGTGCAAAAACAGAAACTGTAACGCTCATGATCGACACTGACTATACCTCGTGCTTGTCCTATAAGGGAAAAAAGTATTTCCATAAAGGAAAGCTTCATTTTTTACCTCCTCCTTTAAATTAATGGTACTAAAAAAATATCATGGAAATTTCATTAAGACTTGCTAACGCTGCCGATCTCAAAGCTATAAACGAACGTTATGCCGAGGTTGATTTTGTACCATCCCATGAAGATGAACTTATTGTACTAGCTTCTATTGGCGAGAAAACTGTTGGTCAAGGTAGAGTTGTCTCCATTGATTCGAACAGCGGTGAACTCGGTGGAATTTATGTTTTTCCTAGCAATGAAGGGTTAGGAATTGCTCGTAAAGTGGTCGATTTTCTAATTAAAAACTCGGAATTTTCCAAGCTTTACTGTTTACCCTTTGCTGAACTGGAAGGCTTTTACGGATCAATGGGTTTTAACCCTGTAAAAGATATGGTTCAGGTTCCCAAAGCTGTACTCAAAAAACATGAGTGGTGTAATAGTAATTACGACAAACCAGTTTTACTTTTACAAAGAAGTGAATGAGGTAATACCCATAAAAAAAACCGCCCCAGAAGGCGGTCGCTGAGTATAACCAGCAGGTATATAGAAGTATGGTGGACGAATACTTCTATATTCTTTTATGAAGGAGCTTTATTAGATTTCATAAAATCTTCAGATTTAAAATAATTAATGATCATATCTGCATGCTCTTCTTTTGGAGGAGCAACTGTCACAGGAAGTGATTCTTTAGACATTTTAAATCCGTGTGGGATTAACTGTGAAATTGGCGGGAATTTAGGTTTTCCTCCTTCTGTAACCCGCTCAATAAAACTGGCTAACCAGAGTAAATACTCTCCTTCATTTTCAAACTTTGGCATTACACTTACATCAACTTTAACCTTGCACTCACTAAGCGGTTTAGTTAATTGCTCATCAAAATCGATATAATTAAACTTAAGTTTGAATTCAGTTCCTTTAATGGCCTTACGAATCTGACTGATTAAACAATTCAGATTTTGTGTAAGGTCATTGGTGAATAAGTCATCTTTTTTAATATTCTTATAAACCTTTTCAGCCACGGCTAAATATTTTGGCATTTTTAACCTCCTCAATCTCAATTGTTATAAAGTTTTGATCTTAAAATGATTTATGGTTCTGATTATGGTGAAACAAATGTTAAGGAGTGAAATGTTATTATTGTTGAATGTAAGTAGTTAAAGCTTTCTGTAAGTTGCACCAAAAAAACACCGAAAAAAATTATGGTTTTGTTAAATCCTCCGCAATATTTTTTAAATTATTCTCTTCTTTTGAAACATTTATTTTCAATTAAAATTTACCATTTGATAAATTAATACGATCTCATTTGCTGATCGCGTCTTACTAGTCCTAAAACTGATCTACGCACCCTAATTTCTTCTTCAGAAAAGGGCAGATGTTGTTTCAACTCATCAATAGAAAGAGAATTATTTTCTATTAAAAAACAGTCTTGTTCGGTCGTCCATTGAGAAACTACCGATTCAGTTTGCTTGTAGTAACGTTTCATATGTCCTAGTAAATTGATGAGGCTAAAAAGCTTATAAATAGAACAGGCTTTTTAGTTTTCGAGCAGAAAGAAGAGTAAGAATACTACCGAAATACACAACAATATAAAAGCCAAACATCACAGTAAAGCATTGTTTGGCACCTGTTAAAAATTAGCTTAATCCAACTTTAATTGCTGTCTCAGCTTTAAAATATCGACCAGACCTTTATCTCTTTTTTGAGATAAGTCGATATGTTTATAGTGGGTTAAAAGCTCTTTTGTTTGTGTTTCTAGCATCTCTGTAGTTTCATCAGAATGCTGAAACGCCTGCATATCATTCCACCATTCGGTCATAGGTGGCCCTAAGTGATGAATTGCCTCTTTAAAACCCTTCTGGTTTGCAAGTTCCATATTTATATAAGGGCCAAATAATGCCCATCTCAGCCCTGGCCCACTGGTAATTGCGATATCAACATCTTCTGCTGAACACACACCTTCTTTCACCAGTGAAAATGCTTCTCGCCATAAAGCTGCTTGCAAACGGTTTGCAACATGACCTTTTACTTCTTTATTTAAAATAATCGGATGCTTACCCAAACTTTGATAAAACTCGGAAGCTTTCTTTAAAATTTGCGGATCTGTTAATTTTCCACCGACTATTTCAACCAAAGGTAATAGATGAGGTGGGTTAAATGGATGACCTAAAAAAATACGCTCCGGATGAGTTGCCTCTTTTTGAAAATCAGAAACTTTTAGACCAGAAGAACTTGAGGCAATCCACGTTTTTTCTGGACAATATGACGTGATGTCTTGATATAACTTTTGCTTTATGTCCAAACGTTCCGGTGCATTTTCTTGAATAAAATCGACATCGGTTACTGCATCTTTTAGGTTGTTATAAAGCTCTAGATTTGACAAAACGTCTTGTAAATGACGGCTAGGTTGCGTTTGTAAATCTAAATCGCTTAAATCTTTCAAATTTGCTTGTAGTCTTTTTTTAAATAACTGTTCATCTATTGGGTAAGGATCATATACCTTTACTTTAAAGCCTTTATATAAAAATAAAGCTGTCCAGCTTGCACCAATGACACCGACACCAACCACACCAATTGTTTTAATTTCTTCCATATTTTCCTCGCGAACCTATTGCTTTTAAAACTTCCCTTTTTGACTTATCCAATTATAAAAATGTCGACTTCTCATCTTTTCTCAGTTCATCAAAGCCATTTTATAATAGGTAAACTGAAACTAAAGATCATATATTTATTGTACTTTTCTTGCATTTCAAATGCTGAAATTGTGGTTGAGCATTACAGCTCTATAAGCGCTAAACGTGTATGATTAGCAGGTTTTTGAGCGATTTAACTTTAATATGACCAATACACTTTCTGAGCACAAACAAGTTGAAGTGGTAACTACTTTTGCTGAACTTGTAAATACACAGTTTCAGGGGGATAAGAACGCTATTTGTTGGGCCAGAAATTTGGCAGGCGACTTTAAAGAAATTGTGGCAAAACTTCAGTTAAAAGAAAATATTACTGAAATTTCTATTGAAGATTTATTAGCACTGCCGCTTTCAGAACAAGGTGATTTGGCTCGAGACATTATTTTAAAGGACATACAGCTCTTAACTAATATAGGTGCATCACCTGTACTGAACTTACTTAAATATTATGAGCGTGATGATGAGCTAGATTTTATTTCAACAGATGTCTATTCATTTCACGTTGATCGCTCCCCTATTGAAACCGATACGTTCTTATGTACTTATCACGGTGCAGCTAGCGATATTGTGCCTAATGATCAAGTTGAACAAAAAGTTTTAATTCCAGAGATTAGAGAAAAGCTTAGAGCTTTACACGACGGGTCAGAAGCCGAATTTGAAAGCTTTTTAGCAGAGTATTTCTTTGATTTACATTATCAGCCTAAACCCAATGCACAACCTATAAATTTAGGTACGGGACACTTGTGGCGTTTGGCGGTAGACCATCCCACTCAAAAGGTTTTACCGTGTGTGCATAGAGCACCTGTTGAAAATGACGGTGAATATCGGTTGCTACTCATCTGTTAATTTCTGACATGTTGCTAATTTTAAAGACTTAAATATCTGTTCTTTCATTATTGAATTGGCTTAAAGTCAATTTATATTAAAAAGGATTTCTAATTTCCCGTCGTTCAGTCCAATAATGAATAAAATAAATTTGAATATTTACTAAAGCGAAAAAAATTAAAAATTATGATTTAAAGTAGTTGACCCTCACGTAACGTAAGCCCCTAGCATAAAACACGCCTAAGGAAGAAGGAGCAAAAAGATGCTGTTAAAAGTTGGTGAATTGGCTAAGCAAACAGGACTTACTGTCCGTGCTCTTCATCACTATGACGATATCGGTTTACTTCAGCCTTCGGTCCGTTCCGATGCTGGTTATCGACTATATACCCGTAAAGACATTACCCGTTTGCATCAGATTCAAGCATTACGGGGACTGGGAATGTCGTTAGCCGAAATCCATACGGTTCTTGAAGACCCCAATCTTGCACTTCTACCAATTATTGATCAGCAGATTCAAGCAATAGATCAGAGATTGAACGAGCAAAAGAATTTGCGAAATCAACTCAGCAAATTGAAATCCCAACTTATAAGTGGTGAAGAGCTTGGATTGGAGGATTGGCTAAAAACACTGGAGCTTATAGCAATGTTTGAGAAATATTTTACAAAAGAAGAGCTTGAAAAACTTACTTTCTTACAAGCAGGTACTAAAAGTCACCAAGAGTGGCAAGAATTAACACTGGCAGCAAATGCACTATTTAATGCAGGTGAACCATTTAACAGTGAAGCGGCTCAAGATTTAGCACGAAAGTGGATGAAAACTCTTGAGCATAATACGCGGGCTAACCCAGAATGGCTTGTTAAATTAAATACCATAAATTCAGCCGAGCCTGAATTTCAGGAAAAATTAGGGGTAACACCCGAAGTTGTTGAGTTTTTACTTCAAGCATTTTCTGAAAGTAAGCTGAGTATTTTTGCCCGTTATTTATCTGATGATGAGTTTAATTTTCTAAAAGAAAATTACATTCGTGAGATGAAAAAATGGCCTCAATTATTGGTCGATATTGAAAAATTGATTGATGCCGAGGTCAAACCAGATAGTGAAGGTGCGCAGCGTTTAGCAAAACAATGGCTTGCTATGTTACAAGGGGATGCTGGCAATAACCCAAGTACTCAAGCAAAAATTCGTACTGCAATGCAAAATGAACCAAGCCTTGCTGACGGTACTTGGCTCAAACCAGTTACTCTACAATTTCTGGAAAAAGCCGTAGCAGCCTTAATGCGTAGTGCTTAGTTATAAGGAAAAGCTAAATCTTATTGACAAAAAAAAGCCCTCTTTAGAGGGCTTTTTTATTTATTCTACAGAAATAATTACTGTGGAATAATGTTAGTAGCGCTAGGGCCTTTTTGACCTTGTACAACATTAAAAGTCACACGTTGACCTTCATGTAAAGTTTTGAAGCCAGAAGATGCGATTTCTTTGAAGTGAGCAAAAACGTCTGGACCTGAATCTTGTTGAATGAAACCGAAACCTTTAGTTTCGTTGAACCACTTAACTGTACCAGTAGCTGTGTTGTTAGACATGATATACATCCTATTGAATTTTAAGAACTTAAAGTCATGAGACATGACGGGTTTAACTTGGAAAAAATAACGAATTGAGCTTAAGATCTTAAAAACGGAGGATTATGAATAAAGCTTCGATACTAAAAGAGGATTTACTAAACTAATAAGTCTTTTTTCTAGTTAAGCTAATTATACACTAAAAAATCACTTATACAAACATTTTATATGAATTATTTATTACGGTTATTCTAAATATTTGTTTACATCTGTACAAATAATTACACATTATTATCTAAATATATAACATTTTATTTGTTATAGAGACTTTTAAAAAATGATATTTATAGTCATTTGAAAGTTTGATTTACATCCCCGGTATTTATTAATTACAATAACTTAGGCTATCCATCCGCCCACCTCAATAATATGCATTAATATTATTAATATTTAGATCTATTCCATATCTTTTCATTTCACAAATATAGGGCAAAATAATAATCTTTTAAAACTCTATTAGAATAAATATAAATCACATTAAATTTAAAATAAAAAATTCTAGTCTTTAATATATTTTAACCAATTCCGTTAAAACTATGTTTAAAACATATAGGCTCCTGCCAAATTTATTTAATTTAAACACTCCCTACTCTCACTGGACCATATAACTTTAAAAAACTGGATGTATTCATTAGACCATAGGCTTCGTAACCTATAGATGGCTTATATCTAGCAATGAATCTATCACTACACTCTTTAAATTTTGAGGACTATTATGCGCCTACATTTTATTGTTCATGAAGACTTTGAAGCACCGGGTGCATATGAAATTTGGGGGCAAACTAATAACTTTGAAATGACATATTCAAGAGTGTATTTAAACGAACAATTACCCTCTACAGTTGAAAATATTGATTTTCTTATTGTGATGGGTGGTCCACAAAGTCCTGATACGACAGTTGAAATGTGCCCTCATTTTAATTCGCTCGCAGAACAAGCTGTCATAAAGAAAGCTATAGAGGCGAATAAAGTTGTGTTAGGTATATGTTTGGGTTCACAACTCATTGGTGAAGCTTTAGGTGGTCAATTTGAACATAGTCCTGAAAGAGAGATTGGTAAGTTTCCTATCATGCTGACTGAGTATGGTGTTAAAGATTCTCTATTTTCACACTTAGGAAAAATGACAGAAGTTGGCCACTGGCACAATGACATGCCCGGGTTAACAAGCAATGCCAAAATTATTGCTTTTAGTGCAGGTTGTCCGCGGCAAATCGTGGAGTATTCGAAATTAGTCTATGGCTTACAGTGTCATATGGAGCTAACGCCTGAAGTCGTTGAACTACTTATTCAACACTCAGCAACTGAACTCGACCAAGCCCCTGCTTATAAATTTGTTAATACCCGTGAGGAATTGAGAAATCATGACTATCAAGAAATGAACCAAAACTTGTTTATTTTCCTAAATAAATTAAAAGATAAGTATTTAAAACTTAACTAAATCATGGCAAAGCCCTTTTAATAGGGCTTTCTTTCATAAAATTAGATGATCTATAAATTTTAAATTCCATTTTGCACCGCCAGTAAACGAGCATGATATCGCAACAACAAAATCCCAAGTAATAGATGGTCGCTATACTGATAGCCAAGGTCTAACAAAATGATAGCGTCAGTCACACATGAAGCAGCTGACGTGCAGAAAG
This sequence comes from Acinetobacter sp. 766875, assembly GCF_000582055.1. NCBI lineage: Bacteria > Pseudomonadati > Pseudomonadota > Gammaproteobacteria > Moraxellales > Moraxellaceae > Acinetobacter > Acinetobacter sp. 766875. The sequence continues at coordinate 100,835 of NZ_JEXX01000010.1, forward strand.
TTAGCTTTTAGGTTTTAAGACGGCTATATAACACTTTCAACACGCATTTGTTCTGCACACTGTAGGGCATATTGCAAATCTTTTTGTAAATCGACCACCGATTCCAGCCCAATATTTAAGCGCACTAAATAGCCATCTTTAGGTAAATTGGTATGGGTTCGATAAGCTTGCCCAACAGGTAATATCAAACTTTCAAACCCTCCCCAAGACAAACCAATATGAAATAATTGCAACGAATCAAAGAATTTTTGCACATATGAAGGTTCAGATTCTTTTAAGTAAAAAGCAAATACTCCAGATGAACCATCAAAATCTCTCAACCACAAATCATGATAAGGACTTGTTTCTAAAGCAGGATGAAGCACTTCTTTAATAGCCGGATGTGTTGCTAGAAATCGGGCAATAGTTAAAGCACTATCTTGATGCTGCTTTAACCTTACCGCCAAACTTCGCAAGCCACGCGATGCCAAATAAATGTCGTCTGGGCTTGTAGTTTCACCAAACAAATGTCCAGTTTTAGTGAGTTGTTCGTATGTTTCGGCATTTGCAGTAGCCACGCCCATGAGTATGTCAGAATGGCCACCAATGTATTTGGTTACAGACTGAATAGATATATCAGCACCGTGCTTTAAGGGTTGAAAAAGTAACGGCGTTGCCCAAGAGTTATCGACTAATACTTTTGCGCCGTATTGATGACTAATTGCAGAAATTGCCGCAACATCACTCAATTCAAATGTCATTGAACCAGGTGACTCAATAAACACCGCAGTGGTACGATCATTAATTTTTTCGGTTAATGCTTCAAGATTGGTAGAGTCAAAATATTCAACACTTACCCCCATTTGGACCAATATATTGTCAGCAAAATTTCGTGTTGGACCATAGATATTATCGGCAATCAAGACATGACTATTTGCCTCTACACAAGCGATAAGTGCATGTGTACATGCCGACAACCCAGATGGAAATACCATACTACCCGCACCGCCTTCAAGCGCACTGATTGCAATTTCAAAAGATTTAGCTGTTGCGGCGCCGAAACGGCCATAATGTCGATATACCCCACCATTTCGCTTAAATTCTTCCCACTCACTAAAGCTATTTACAACAATAGTAGAACCACGAAAAACAGGTGTGTTGACTAGACCATCAAAACGCTCAGGTGTTCGTCCTAAATTAATGACATCTGTACTGAATTGATTCACTTTTATATTCCGAGAAACATATCAACTTTATTACCAATTCATGATAGTGAGGTTTCAATGGATATAAATTTTAATTTTTTCTACTTTTTATCTTAAAATTAGATTTATATTTCCTATTTTTACTTAAAAATAGAATTTAAATCCGATATTTATTTCTTAGGGTAAAATATTATTTTATAACGCTCTATGCATTGATCTACTTGTTGTTCGAACTAGCTGTTATGAAAGGTACTTCTCACACTATCCTTCATCTATGATTTGCTGGATACGCTTTTGGTAATTATTTAAAAAATCATGTGTCACACGGAAATGTTCCGTTTGTTCATACTGGATTTCACGAATCCCTGTGTCAGAAAATTGATAGATTTTAGCGTTAGGGTAAGCTAGTAAAATTGGGGAATGCGTTGCAATAATGAGTTGTGACTGGTTTTTGCATAATTCATGAATAGCCGACAAAGCTACAAATTGCATGGTAGGTGAAAGAGCAGCTTCAGGTTCATCTAATAAATAAAGCCCCTCACCTTGTAATTTATGGGTGAGCAACTTTAAAAAACTTTCACCATGTGAACAAGCATGGATATTGCCACCATAACTTTTTACATAGTTCAATTCATTCATATATGTGCCAATATTGTAATAACTCTCAGCTCTTAAAAAATAATAGTCTTTCGGCTTTTTAAAGCTTTTAATCATTCTTAAATACTGAAATAAATTTGATGAACTACTGGCTGAATTAAGCCGCACGTTTAGAGTGCCGCCTTCTTCGGAAAAGCCAAGTGCCAAAGCGATGGCTTCCATAATAGTCGACTTACCAGAACCATTTTCGCCAACAAAAAAAGTAACGTCTGGATGGAAGGTTAATTGTTCAATATCATTAACGGCTGGTATCGAAAATGGATAAATTGACCAGTCTGCCTGCATATTTGCTTTAATTTGTACCGAACGTAAATAAGGTTTAGCTTGTAGCATTTTGGCTGGTCCTTAATTTTTAATAGTATCTTCAGTTTTTATTAGAAAAAATTTAAAGGAAGTTCTGTCGTATATTTAATTTGCTCCATGGCAAAACTCGAACTCACATCAGCCAAACCTTTAATTTCAATTAATTTTTTATAAACTTTATCGTATTCAGCAACATCCGATACGGCGACTTTAAGTAAATAATCTGTTTCACCTGCCATTCTATACACTTCAATCACTTCATCTATGTTATAGATATGAGAGTGGAATTTCTCAATCCACTCAATATTGTGTTGTGCAGTTTTAATAAACACCATCACAATCACATTAATGTTGAGTTTTTTACGATCTAGCAAAGCGACTTTTGCACGAATAATACCTTCTTCTTCCATCTTATGTATTCTGCGCCAGCAAGCCGTATTGCTTAATCCCACTTTTTCAGCAATATCACCGATTGCCAATGTGCAGTCCTTCTGTAGAAGATCTAATATTACACGGTCATATTTATCTAAATTTAACTTCATACCTTTAAGCTTCTCTGCACAATGTATTTGCAATAAATCAAATCAATAAACAACATATTAAATTATTATTCTAATTTTAATAAAAAGATATTTGCCCTACATTTTAAACAATCACCTTATATTGGCTTTGTTGCACAAAGCTGTTCTTAAGGGCTTCTTCAGCAATATAATTTTCAAATGAAGAAGCCTACACAAAAAATCTACCGCACAACCAATTGGCCCGCATATAACCGAGCTCTCATTAATCGTGGGAATATTGCCATTTGGTTCGATCCAAAGACCCAGTGGTATGCACAATCACAAGGCAAGCATGGTCGAAATCAAACTTACTCTGACACCGCTATTCAATGCTGTTTAATGATCAAATCTTTATTCAGACTCTCTTTACGTATGGTCACAGGTTTTGTTCAAAGTCTGATTAACCTTTGCGGATTAAATTG
>NZ_JEXX01000011.1:0-99191 GCF_000582055.1 Acinetobacter sp. 766875
TGTGACGCCAGTCGCATCGCCGGGTAGCTATGTTCGGAAGGGATAACCGCTGAAAGCATCTAAGCGGGAAGCCTACCTCAAGATAAGATTTCCCTAGGAATTTATTCCTCTAAAGAGCCGTTCGAGACTAGGACGTTGATAGGTTGGATGTGGAAGCATAGTGATATGTGAAGCTGACCAATACTAATTGCTCGTGAGGCTTGACTATACAACACCCAAGCAGTTGTATATAAAGCATCAATCGATTCATAAATCTACAAACAAACTTGATTTAGTTATAACACTAGATAAAATGAACACAGTCAGATTCAATCAGCCCAGTCTGTAAAGATTTGGAAAACGCTTCGGCATTCAATAAGACCAAAGCAAGTATCCATAAACAGTTGTGCTGGCGACCATAGCAAGAGTGAACCACCTGATCCCTTCCCGAACTCAGAAGTGAAACCTCTTAGCGCTGATGGTAGTGTGGGGTTACCCATGTGAGAGTAAGTCATCGCCAGCTCATTATTCTAAACACCCCCAACTAAAATTGGGGGTGTTTTTTATTGCGCGGAATAAAGTGAAAACACATAATCAAAAAATCAGATTTGCACGGTTGTTTTGCTTCAGAGATATAATGAAGAAGCTTTTAATTTTGGCATGATCTCGTGAAATTTAATTCTTTCTCTCAATTACCTGAAGATAATGAAGAACTTTCTCTTCCAGAGTTGATCTATTGGGCATCTTTAGGTGATCTAGAGCAAGTAAAACAATTATTAATAGATGGAGAAGACCCTAATCAGATAGATGAGGAAGGTTATAGTGCTTTACAAGCAGCTGCTGAAAATGACCATTTAGAGATAGTGAAGCTCTTAGTTGAAAAAGGGGCACATGTTGCTTATAAAAGCGAATACACAGCACTACAGCTAGCAGAAATGGCTGGGAATACAGACGTAGTGAATTATTTAAAAAGTTTATAAAATTAAAAAGCCCCTTTTATTGGGAAAAGAGGCTTTTTGTTCAATTTAAGACAAATGATATTTTTGCAGCTTTTCAACAATTGATTGAAGCGCTTTTACTTCAAATTCATTGGCTTCAAACTTTTCATCTTTATTGCGTTTAAAGATATCTCGTATTTCTATTACGGCATTTGGGTCAACAATACTTAAACTTGAAGTGACTTGGCGTATTTGGCTAATAGAGCGAGAGCCATTTGTTGAGCCATAGCCAATAAATGCAGCGGGTTTACCACTCCATTCTTTACCTACATAGTCGAGTGCATTTTTTAAAGCTGGGCTGTAACCATGATTGTATTCTGGGCTAATAAAGATAAATGCATCAGCTTGGGCAATTTTATCTGCCCATTCTTGTTGTTTAGGTTGATCATAAATACCTGTAGCAGGTGGGTGAGAACCTGAAAATAAGGGTAGATTCCATTCTTTTAAATCAATTACTTCTGTTTGAAAATCTTTTAGATTAAATGAGGGAATTGTTGTTTCTAACCAATTGGCAATTTTAATAGCTGTGCGCCCTTCGCGAACACTTCCTACGATAATATAGACCAGCATATGTTTTTCCTTAGGATTTTTATCTTTATAACTTAATTCATTATAGAGGGGCGTGAGAATATAGAATTTGTAAGGATTCTTATGTCATTAATAAAAGTTAAATAATAAAAAAGCCCTCAATCGAGGGCTTTTTTTACATGATCTTAATGCCTTGCTGACCAGCTGGAGTTACTTTGAATATCTCTACTTCAAAAGTAATATTTTTGCCGGCTAGAGGATGGTTAAAATCAATTTCAGTAATATCATCATTTACTGACTTCACGACACCAAATAAAGTTGCTTTTGCTTTATCTTCAAACTCGATCATGTGACCAGGAATAGGTCGTTGTTCGAATTTAACCGTATCAAAAGTTTGTATATTTTCAGGATTCCACGGACCAAAAGCATCTTCTGGTGGAAGATGTACAGTACGTCGATCGCCTGCACGTAAGCCAAGAAGGGCTTTCTCAAAGCCTGGTAATAAGTTACCGTCGCCAATAGTCAAGCTAACAGGCTCTTCACGGTTACGTGTATTGTCAATTTCTACGCCATTTTCCAGAGCAACAGAAAAGTGTAGATCAACTTTAGAACCGTCAGTAATACGAATTTCTTCATTAGGTTGAATAATTTCGGTCATATTATGCATCCGAATTTTTAGGTCTTTGCTTCTCAAGGAAGAATGTATCGATGAGTAGCAAAATGGTACCTAGAGTAATGGCACTGTCCGCAATATTAAAAGCTGGAAAGTGATGATTTTGGTAATAAACATGAATGAAATCGACCACATAACCTAAAGTAATACGGTCAATTAAATTGCCCAAAGCTCCACCTAAAATTAAAGCGATAGCTACAGGTAGCACCACCATTTTTTTAGGCATACGTAGCAACCAAAATACAAAAAGTATTGAAACTAAGCCTGCCAAAGATGTGAAGAAATAGCGTTGCCATCCTCCCGCATCAGATAAAAAGCTAAAAGCTGCACCATAGTTATGTAATAGTGTCCAGTTTAAAAATGGAAGCACAGGTACAGGATCTGCATAGTTCAGATGTGTACTTGCAATCCATTTTGTCCATTGATCCAAAACAATGGCAAGGACAGAAAGTCCAAGCCAAATGAGGTTGTGCGGATAAAACTGGAATAAGCCTTTTTTAGCTTGTGAATTAGGCATATTTTCTCACTTCGCCACGACCAGTGACGTTCACAATACAACGACCACATAAACCAGGATGATCGGCGTGTGTATTTACATCAGGAAGGACATGCCAGCAACGTGCACATTTTTCACCTTCAGCTGCAGATACTTGTACACGTAAGCCTTCCATTTCAGTTGCTTCACCTTGTTCAGCAAATGGATGTACTACTACTTGCGAAGTAATAAGAACAAAACGGAGTTCATCAGCCAGTTGGTTTAAAACTGTTTGTAATGATTCATTTGCCCAAAGTTCAACTTTGGCTGAAAGATTACTACCGACAAGTTTAGCGTTACGAGCTGCTTCAATCTGTTTATTTACTGCAGATTTTACGCTAATCAATGTTTGCCAGTCTGTTTCAGAAAGCAAGTTTGCTTTTGATGAAATAGGTAAGTCATACCATTCAGCTGTAAATACATACTTTTCAGTTTGTTCTGGAATGAGTGGCCAAGCTTCTTGAGCAGTGAAGCTTAAGATAGGGCTCATCCAGCGCACAAATGCTTGTACGATATGGTAAAGCGCTGTTTGTGCAGAACGACGTGCTTGTGAGTCAGCCTTAGTGGTGTATTGACGGTCTTTGATAATGTCTAGGTAGAAACCACCTAAGTCATTAATACAGAAGCTTGTTAATGCACTACACACGACATGGAAGTTCATTTCTTCATAGGCCGCGATAATAGTTTGTTGTACTTCATTCGCACGTTGTAAGATGTATTGATCAAGAGCAATAAGGTCATCTACTGCCAGAGCATCTGTACTTGGTTTGAAACCATTTAAGTTTGCAAGCAAGAAGCGGAGGGTATTACGAATACGACGGTAGCTATCACTTACACGGCTAAAGATTTCTTTTGATGCTGCAATTTCATAGCGATAGTCGCTAGATGCTACATATAAACGTAAGCCATCGGCACCAAGTTGTTTGATGATTTCTTCAAGCGGAATATAGTTGCCTAAAGATTTCGACAATTTACGGCCATTTTCATCCACTGTAAAACCATGAGTTAACAAGGCTTTATATGGCGCACGGTTATGAATTGCCATAGAGGTTAATAAAGAAGATTGGAACCAGCCACGGTGTTGGTCTGAACCTTCTAAATATAAGTCAGCAGGGCTTTCTAATTCTTCACGTTGCTCAAGTACAGCGTAATGTGTTGTTCCAGAGTCAAACCATACATCAAGCGTATCACGAACAGCATTGTACTGTTCAGCATCTTCACCAATGAAGTCTTTCGCATCACGGTTAAACCATGCATCGATACCTTCTTGTTCGATAAGTTTTGCAACTTCTTCGATAAGTTCAGGCGTACGAGGGTGCAATTCATTCGTATCTTTATGAACAAAGAAAGGAATTGGCACACCCCAAGTACGTTGACGTGAGATACACCAGTCCGGACGGCCTTCGATCATTGATTCAATACGGTTTTTACCCCAGTTCGGCACAAACTCGATATCGTTTTCAATCGCGTTAAGCGCACCATCACGTAAACCTTTTTGATCCATGCTGATAAACCATTGTGGTGTGGCACGGAAAATAATCGGAGTTTTATGGCGCCAGCAGTGTGGATAGCTGTGTTTAATCGGTTGATGAGCCCACAAGCGACCTACAGCACCTAAAGCTTCAATAATCTTTGGATTGGCTTTATAGATGTGCTCACCAGCAAAGATTGGTGCGGTTGGTAAGTAAACTCCGTTACCACCCACTGGGTTTTCAACTTTAAGGTTGTATTGAAGACCTACTTTATAGTCGTCTGCACCGTGGCCAGGCGCAGTGTGTACGGCACCTGTACCGCTTGTTGCGATAACGTGTTCACCCAAAATAACCGGAACTTGGCGATCGGTAAGTAAAGGGTGTTGTAAAGTAAGGTTTTCAAGAGCTGAACCAGTAAAGTCAGCTAAAACAACTGGGTTTTCAAGCTTATAACGCTCAATTGCAGAAGCAACTAAGTCTTTAGCAAGAATAAAGTTTTGCTTACCACGTTCAGTAGTCACTTGTACCAATTGATATTCAATTTCGGCATGCAATGCAACTGCTTGGTTCGCTGGTAACGTCCAAGGTGTAGTGGTCCAGATCACGATATCAGTTGGATCTTGAACATCTACATTTACACGAGCGCTTAAGTCTTTTAAATCTACAACGCCAAAACCAACGTCAATTGCGTCAGACTTTTTATCTTCGTATTCAACTTCAGCTTCAGCAAGTGCTGAACCACAGTCCATACACCAGTTCACTGGCTTTAAGCCCGGCTGGATATGACCATTTTTTTGGATTAAACCTAAAGCACGAACGATATCGGCTTCTTGTTTGTAGTTCATGGTGAGGTAAGGATTATCCCAATCACCTAAAACACCAAGACGTTTAAAGTCAGCACGCTGTAAATCAATTTGTTTTAGCGCATATTCACGGCAGAGTTTACGGAAAGTCGCTGCGTCAACTTTTTCGCCTACTTTACCTACTTTTTCTTCAACCTTTAGCTCGATTGGCAAACCGTGACAGTCCCAACCCGGAACATATGGCGCATCGAAACCTGCCAAAGTACGGCTTTTTACGATGACGTCTTTGAGTACTTTGTTAACCGCATGACCCAAGTGAATTGTACCGTTCGCATATGGAGGGCCATCATGCAAAATATATTTTTTCTTGCCAATACGCGATGCACGAATCTGCTGATAAATGTTGTCGGTATACCACTCTTCTAACCATTTCACTTCACGTACTGCCAAATTTGCTTTCATTGCAAATTGAGTATCCGGCAGGTTTAGCGTGGCTTTGTAGTCCACTGCATTTTCAGTAGTTTGCTTATCGCTCATGCAAGTTGTCTTCCAGTTTAATCAGCTTGGGAGCCGACATGTTTTACAATCAAAATTCGAATTAAAAAGGAAATTGTGTCGTGTCGTTACGATATTGTCGTAATTGCTGCACGTCATTATCAATTCCTGCCTTAAGTGCCTCAAGCGAAGGGTAGTTCAATTCACCATGAAGATAGTGAAGAAAAGTCACCCGCATAAATAAGCCATACAGATTAGCAGAAACATCAGGGAAATGTACTTCTAATCTCCACTCTGGATGCTCTTGCTGGATGGCTGGGCGAGTACCGACATGACCTGCACCATAAAGGCTGTTTTCATGATATCCGGCAATTCCCGGTTTTTCAGGGTCGTCCTGAAGCACTTTTTGAGTTAGCGAAGTTGTCTCACAAATGACTTCAACGCCATAAATACCATTTAAACAAGGCTTATGGCGGTTTAGACGAACATTAATCGTTGGAAAATCTAAAGTTCGTCCAATTTGGTCGCCATATTGAACTCGTCCGGTAATACTGTACGGACGGCCTAATAATTTAGCTGCTAAAGCGAGATTACCCACTTGAAGCACTTGGCGAATACGAGTTGAACTGACGCGTTCACCTTCGAGTTCAATCGTATGTAAATTTGTGACTTGAAATCCGTAATTCTTTAAAAATTCGCTGTTACCTTGACGGTCTTTGCCGAAATGAAAGTCATCTCCTAAAACCAAAGCTTGAGCATTTAATTTATCTTTTAATAAATCTGCAAACTCAGAAGCACTCATGCTACGGAAATGCTGGTCAAACTTGGCAAGCGCAATGTAATCCACCCCAAGTTCTGCTAGATATTCAACTTTTTCCCGTAATGAATTAATACGAGGCGGGGCATCGTAGCCTTTAAAGAACTCAAGCGGTTGGGGCTCAAAAATCATGACCAATGTTTTTAAGCCTTGTGCTGCAGCAATTTTTTTCAGTTGAGCAATCATCGCTTGGTGACCTAAATGGACACCATCAAAATTACCAATAGTTACCGCTGTTTGCGGTAACTGGAAATTGGGCGATAACGCATTAAGACGTAGCAGTTTCATGAACTTAAAATATGGCTATTTTTGCAAGGGCTATATATTGCCATAATCTCACAGATTCGTCTTGTTGTTGTGTTTTTACTCAGGTATTTTTCAATATGAATATCTTTTATATCTAAAAAATTGATGAATTAAATAAAAATAAATCAATTTTTCTTATTATTAATTTATCCTACTATAGTTTTATCCACTCTTTGATTAGAGACTTAAGATGAAAAAACCCTTTTACCAATTAAATCAAAGTAAAGATGTTATACGGCATTTTACCCCAAATTGGTTTACAGCAACTATGGGTACTGGTGTGGTGAGTATGATTTTAATTCAGCTTCCATTTGCCAAATCATTTTTATTTATGCTGGCGACACTGTTATGGCAATTTAATATTGTTCTATTTAGTGTTTTTTCAGTTCTCTATTTATTGCGGTGGTTACTATTCCCACATGAAGCGAAGCAAATATTTAATCATCCAAATATGAGCTTGTTTTTAGGCGCTATACCGATGGGGCTTGCAACCATACTAAATGGCTTTTTAAGCTTCGGAATCGGGCTTTATGGTGAAGTGGCAATCCATATTGCTCAAGCTTTATGGTACATCGATGTCTTTTTAGCGTTAGCAATTGCGTGGATCGTACCATTTTGCATGTTTAGCCGTCAGAATCATCAGCTACATACCATGACTGCAATTTGGTTGTTACCTGTCGTTGCTTGTGAAGTCGCTGCAAGCTCTGCGGGCATGTTGGTTGCACATTTACCAGCAGATTTTCACAGCTTTCATTTATTGTTAGCGGGATATGTACTCTGGGGAATTTCTGTATTACCTGCATTTGCCATTTTAACGATTTTAATGTTGCGTATGGCTTTGCATCAGTTACCGGAAAAAGAAGTCGCAATTTCTAGCTGGTTATCTTTAGGCCCAATTGGCACAGGTGCTTTAGGTCTATTGTTGCTAGGTGAACAGGCAAAAAGAGTATTGGTAAATGTTGGCTTTTCTGAGTTTACCCATGTATTTCAAGCATTAGGCGTTGTGGGTAGTCTGGTACTTTTAGGGTTCGGGTTATGGTGGCTAGGTCTTGCGATTTTAACAACACTTCGTCATGCAAAAACAGGTATTCCGTTTAACTTGGGTTGGTGGGGTTTAACTTTCCCATTTGGTGTGTTTATTTTGGCTTTATTTAATCTAAGTCATCAGGTTGAAGTTATATTTCTACAATACGTTGCTGTGGCATTCAGTATTTTATTACTTGTAATGTGGAGCGTAGTAATGAAGAAAACCTTAGCTGGCGCATATAGTGGCAAGCTGTTCTTTTCTCCATGTTTGGTAGCTTTACAAGAAAGAATGCAGTAATGGTGAAAAGGTGCAAAAAAAGCTTTTGCATCTGATTTATACTTATTTTCTAATTTATTAATCTTGTATTGAGCCTTTTTGAATGAACAAAGATATCGCTTTAATTATGGCACTTCCTAATGAATCTAAAGGTTTATTTGAGCAAGCAGGTATTGAAGTCCATTACAGTGGTATAGGTAAAATCAACGCTGCTTTTAAAGCATTTGAAGTTATTCAAAAAACAGGCTGTAAAACTCTAATTAACTTAGGTTCGGCAGGAAGTTCGTCTTTTAATCGGCATGATTTGGTCGAAGTAAAAACCTTTGTACAACGTGATATGGATGTTTCACCATTAGGGTTTGAAGTAGGTGTAACGCCGTTAGATGATCACTTGCCCGCTGCAATTCATCTCCAAACGCATTTTGCTGATTTACCAAAAGGGATTTGCGGGACAGGGGACTCATTTGAAACGGGACAGCCGAAGGTCGCGTGTGATGTGGTGGATATGGAAGGGTATGCCTTAGCCAAAGTTTGCCACAAGCTAGGTGTACGCCTAATTTCAGTGAAGTATATTACTGATGGCGCAGACGATACGGCCCATCTGGATTGGGAAGAAAATTTATTATTGGGTGCGCAAAAGCTCTTGGCTCTTTATCAAAATCATTTCTAAAAAAAGATCGGCAAATTTGCCGATCTTTTTTATTTTAGCGAGGTAATACGCCGTAGAGCATCATATGTACTGTATGCTCAATCGAGCGTTGGAACATACTGCGGTTACGCAGTGTTTTTCCAGTCACCATTTCCATTTGCGTGGCAAAATCAGCATAGTTTTGCGTAAGCCCCCAAATATTAAGTATTAACAGCTCAGGGTCGATATCTGGAGAAATTTTTCCTTCTTCTTGCCATGTTTGAATGACCTTGGCTTTACGCTTAAATAGCTTTTTCAAAGGTCCTTTCAGTATAGGCAAAATGTGTGGTGCCCCTTGGATAATTTCCAAAGCAAATAATCGCGAAGCTTTTGGTTGGCTACGAGAAAGTTCGATTTTTTGTATTAAGTAGTGAGACAAAGCTTCGGCTGGTTCTAACTCAGCTTCTAAAGTTTGTAAGGGAGCAAGCCATTTTTGTAAAACTGTGGTCAGCACTTCCACATATAAAGACTCTTTATTTTCATAGTAATAGAAAATATTCGACTTATGCATGTCAGCGAGTTGGGCAATTTCATCCAGACTTGCACCACTGAACCCATATAGTGAAAACACATCAAGGGCGGCAGCAAGAAGCTGATTGCGCTTTTGAGTACTCTTCTTTTGTTCCATTTGCTGCATAAATTAAAAAGATAGTGCTCCCATTGTAAGGTAAATCGTTTGATTTGTGCACAGGTGTCTCACTTTTTTAGTGAAAAAACGGATAGTTATTTGAGCAATAGATATACTATTGTGCAAAAAATAGAGAGATTCACTAGTTTATTGTTATTCTTAAAAATATTTTTTTATATTCGCCCTAAAAAAGAGCAATAAATCATCAGTTTTATTGCTCGTTAATTGGACATTTTGTAGTTGAAATGGTTCTCATTACTCATCTCAACCTTAAGTTGCTAAGACTGCGTCGAGTACTTGTTGTTCAAGCTGGGCAAAAGTGATGCTCTTTTTACGCGGACGTGGCAAACTCACTTGGAAACTTTGGGCAATTTGGCCCTTATCTAATAGGATAATACGGTCGGCCAGTTGCACTGCTTCACTTACATCGTGTGTGACCAAAATAGCAGTAAAACCTTGCTCTTTCCATAAACGTTCAATCAAGCTTTGCATCTCAAGGCGGGTGAGCGCATCTAATGCACCCAAAGGTTCATCTAGCAGTAAAATACGGGGAGTATGAGATAACGCACGGGCTAGGGCGGTACGTTGTCGTTGTCCACCAGAGAGCTGTGAAGGCCATTGTCCCGCTTTTTCTTTTAAACCTACTTTCTCTAATAATTCTTCTGCTAAAGCATGTTGCGATTTTGGTAGCCCAAGTTGAACATTTTGAAGAATATTTCGCCAAGGAAGTAGGCGTGGGTCTTGGAACATAACCCGAATATCATCGTTAGTAATTCCTTCACGTAAATGTCGGGCAGATTTAAACTTGATCTCACCAAAACTTGCTTTTTCAAGTTGGGCAATTAAGCGTAGTAAGGTACTTTTACCGCAGCCACTACGACCAACAATAGCTAAAAATTCGCCCGGTTGAATATGTAGGTTAAGATCTTCAAGAACTTTAACCTCACCATAAAACTTATAAAGCTGTTCAATCAGAATCTCTGCACCTACTACGGGTTCTTGTGACTCTGGATGATTTTCTGGAATGAGCTCTACGTCATTCTGATTAATATTTAAATTCAGATTTGTCATATTTTAAGCTCCTTTATTTTTGATAACCGGCATGCCAGCGTAGTAAATAACGTTCCAAAAGTTGCGCTAGAACATCGGCTAACTTACCTAATAGGGCATAAAGAAGAATACCGACGAGTACCACATCTGTTTGCAAAAACTCACGCGCATTCATGGTCATGTAACCGATACCTGCTTGTGCTGAAATAGTCTCAGCTACAATGAGCAACACCCAAACCAAACCTAATGCAAAACGTAAACCGACTAAAATAGAAGGCATCGCACCCGGTAGAATAATTTCTTTGTAAAGCTGCCAACGGGAAAGGCCATAGCTTTTACCCATCTCAATCAATTGGGGGTCGACTGAACGAATACCGTGATAGGTGTTGATATAAATAGGGAAGAAAACACCAACTGCCACCAAGAATAATTTTGCTGTTTCATCAATACCGAACCACAAAATCACCAATGGAATAAGTGCAAGAGCCGGAATATTACGAATCATTTGCAAGGTCGTATCGAGCAGGGTAGAAGCGAAACGTGAAGATCCATTGAGCAGACCTAATAGCAAACCTAAACCGCCGCCTATCAGAAGGCCAAGCAGTGCACGACCAGCACTTACTTTAACGTGATGCCATAGTTCCCCACTCACCAAAAGATGCCAAAATGCCGAAACGACAGCAGTCGGGGCGGGCAAAATACGGCTTTCTAAAAGACCCGAAGTTGAGGCAATTTGCCAAACAACCAATAGAAGAATAGGGAAAATCCAAGGCAGCAAACGCTGCCCGATTTGTTTTGTTCCACGTGAAACCACACTTTCAGCTTTACTCATGCAGGCTCCTTGACGGAACTATTTTGTTTCTTCTCGTCTGGAACGTAGTTGTTGGCAATAATTTCACCGAATGGACCGGTTAAATTTGGCTGAGCAAGTTTAGCGCGAGTTTCAATTGGTAATAACGGGAATACTAACTCTGCAAAACGGATTGATTCTTCAAGGTGTGGATAGCCTGAGAAAATGAAGGTATCAATACCAAGGTCTGCATACTCTTGAATACGAGCAGCAACAGTTTCTGGGTCACCTACAAGTGCCGTACCTGCACCACCACGGACTAAACCAATACCTGCCCAAAGGTTCGGAGAGACTTCTAGCTTGTCTCGGTTGCCGCCATGTAACGCGGCCATACGTTGTTGGCCTACAGAGTCCATTTGTGCAAATTTTTTCTGTGCTGCAGCAATAGTTGCATCGTCTAGATACTGAATAAGTTCGTTAGCAGCTGCCCATGCTTGTTCGTTGGTTTCACGAACAATGACATGTAAGCGAATGCCATAAGTTAATTTACGGCCTTTAGCCTCCGCTTTTGCACGAACATGTTCGATCTTTTCTTTCACGGCCGCTGGCGGTTCACCCCAAGTGAGGTAAGTGTCCACTTGCTCAGCCGCAAGGTCGACCGCGACATCTGAGGAACCGCCAAACCAAAGAGGTGGGTAAGGTTTTTGAACAGGTGGATAAAGTAGTTTTGCATCATCGACTTGTAAGCGTTCGCCGTGGAATGTAAAAGCTTCACCTGTATGTGAACGCGTCAAAATTTCGCGCCAGATTTTTACGTATTCATTGGCAGTTTGATAACGCGTTGAGTGATCTTCATATAAACCGTCACCGCGTAGTTCTGCTTCATCGCCACCTGTTACCAAGTTGAGTAATACACGGCCATTGGACAAACGGTCAAATGTTGCAGCCATACGAGCTGCCAACGCTGGTGTTGTTACCCCCGGACGTAATGCAACTAAAAACTTAAGGTGTTGAGTTGCATCAATTAGGCTCGCCGCCGTAATCCATGGGTCTTCACATGAACGGCCCGTTGGAATAAGTACACCTTCATAACCCAAATTATCTACTGCCACAGCAATTTGCTTCATATAGGCATGGTCAACCTGACGAGCGCCTTTACTTGTACCTAAATAGCGACTATCACCGTGGGTAGGAATAAACCAGAAAATTTTCATGTGCATTACCTATATGTCTATTGAAATTACTTGGCACCCCAAACAGCTTGTTTAATGCTGATTGGTTTTGGAATGATGCCTTGTTGAGTAAAGATATCTGCAAGCTGCTGTTGTTCAGCAATAACTTTGCTGTTAAGTGGAGCTGCTGCTGATGGACGTGGACGACGTTTAATGAATAAATCACTAGTTGCAGGTTTTAAGCCTGTACTTTGGCCAATCGCACTTGCTGTTTCGGCTTGATGGCTTTGGACCCATTTGTCAGCTTGATTGATCTGCTTGATGAGTCCTGGAACAGCTTTTGGATATTGCTTAACAAAATTTGGAGCGGCTAAGTAAAAGGTATAGTTCGGGCTTAGGCCTTTACCAGATGCAAGAACACGAGCTTGGTCTTCTAATTGTGCTGAAGCGTAGTAAGGATCCCAAATTGCCCATGCATCAACGGCACCTTTTTGGAATGCAGCGCGAGCATCGGCAGGTGTGAGCCAAATTGGCGTAATGTCGCTCCATTTTAAGCCCGCTTTCCGCACAGCCTGTACAAGTAGGTAATGTGAGCTAGAACCTTTTTGTAGCGCAATACGTTTGCCTTTCAGGTCTTTAAGTTGAGTAAGCTGTGAGTTTTTTGGAACTAAAATTGCCGACGCTAAAGGTTTAGCTGCTTCATAAGCAATGTAATATAAAGGCTTGCCAGCGGCTTGAGCGTAGACCGGGGGGGTGTCTCCAGTAACGCCAACATCGAGTGAGCCAACAGCCAAAGCTTCTAAAATTTGAGGACCAGCGGGAAACTCATTCCAAGTGATTTTGGCATTTGGAAATTCTTGTTCAAATAGTTTCTGCTGTTTGGCAATCGCGAAGTTAATCGAACTTTTTTGAAAACCGATACGAAGTTCTTTCACTGTTGGGTCAATTGCCCAAGCAGGTGCTGCGATTGTTAAACCAAATACAGTGAGCGCGCTAAAGCGCTTAACTAACTGAGTCCACTGACTCTTCTTAAATAATGAATGATGTTGCATATTGATATCCTTTTTCCCTTAAGGCAAGGCACAGCATTTATATCGTTATTTAAGCTGTGCCAAGGCTGGGTTTATTTCAGTTTTAAAATGGCTTCTTGTATGGTGAGCTTGTTTGGAATGAGCTTTTGCGCATAAAAGGCATCAGCTACATATTGTTGTTCTTGGGCGACCTTGTCAGATATTGGCTGAACACCAAAACCCATTCGCGAAATAGACGTTTTGAGTACATCAAACTCAAGTGCAGTAGGTTTTTCGAGTAGCTTAGCCGCTTCATCTTGATGTGTGCTGACCCATTCAGTTGTCTGATTTAGTGTTTGCACAACAGTGTTGAGTACTTTTGGATTACTTTCTGCAAATTTACGGTCAGCCAAGTAGAACTGATGATTGCTCACCAAATTTTCACCAGTCGCTAAAACACGAGCTTGAATTTGATGTTCAGCTGCTGCAAAGAACGGGTCCCAAATGACCCATGCATCGACAGCGCCTTTTTCAAAGGCAGCACGTGCATCTGATGGAGGTAAATAAACAGGTTGAATATCACTTAAGTTCAAGTGATTTTCTTCTAAAACTTTTAATAAAAGATAGTGAACATTCGAACCTTTATTCAGTGCGACACGTTTGCCTTTTAGATCCTGAATAGAGTGAATAGGAGAGTCCTTTTGTACCAATAATGCTTCTGCTTTTGGTGCAGCCGGTTGGTTTGCAACATAGACTAAATTTGGATTGGCCGCTTGAGCAAAAATAGGAGGTGCTTCGCCTGCTTCACCTAATGAAACGCTTCCGACATTTAGACCTTCAAGTAATTGAGGTCCCGCAGGAAACTCAACCCATTTCACTTGTACACCTTGGTCTTTTAGTGCTTTTTCCAAGTCACCACGTGCTTTTAAAATAGGAAGGATGCCATATTTCTGGTATCCAATATTTAGAGTTGTGGTGGTGTGTTCCTCTTTTTTGGCACAACCACCTAGCATCATCACTCCCGCAAGGCTGGCAGCAATGACTGAATATTTTGCCCATGAAGTGGAATTAAAAAGTGCCATGTGGTTTTGTGCTCCCCGAAAGAGAAAAAGAAAAATAATTGGATGAGCAGATACCCTAAAGGGATTTTTATTCCATAAAAAATAAGTATTCGGTCTTTATTTATGTAAAAAAAAGCTAAAAACTTTCGGCGATAAACTTATGCAAAAAAAAGATTTATTAAATAAAATAATATTTAGAAAATTGTGTTTAAGACCTTGTAAATAAAAAGAAAAAAATTAAAAGAATGAAATTTAATGATTTAAAAAAAGTACAACCATACATTAATCGTATTTATGGTTGTACTTTTTGGACTAAGCTTATCTGAAATAAGAATATCTTAAAAAATGCAAAGAACTAAGGAAGCAGTTTTTTAAAGACTAAAGAATTTCTTTGATAGTTATAAAGTGCCTGACGGGCATTTGGTAACTCATCAACGGTGACTTGGTGAAAACCATGTTCTAAAAACCAGTGTGCAGTTCGGGTTGTTAAAACAAATAATTGACGAATGCCTTGTTGTTTTGCCTTTTCTTCAAGGAATTGCAAAATTTGGCTACCACGGTTCGATTTACGATAACTTGGGTGTACTGCTACACAAGCAATTTCTGCTGAACGAGTTTCGTTAAACTCCGTCGGAATCGGATAAAGAGCAGCACAGGCCAAAATCATACCGTCTCGTTCAATAACCGCAAACTGGCTAATTTCTTGCTCTAAACGTTCACGTGAACGATAAACCAAAATACCTTCTTCTTCTAACGGGCGTAATAAGTTCATTAAGCCGCCAACATCTTGAATATGCGCCATACGAACTTCTTCATAATGTGCATCGGTAATCATGGTACCTACACCATCACGTGTGAACAGTTCTTCAATAAGTGCGCCATCATAGGCATATGAAATTAAATGAACACGATGTACACCCGACAGAGAAGCTTTTTTTGCTTCTTCTAAATGTAGAGTTAGAGTTGGACTGGTGGTTTGGTATTGTTGAATATAGTAGTCAAGTTGATGCGGACTTAATTCACGCAATAATTGTCCTTCTTCATTGAGCAAACCTTGTTGCTCACCTAAAAATATTAATTTATCTGCTTTTAAATAGGTTGCAGTTTTCGTTGCAACTTCTTCAGCTCTTAAATTAAATACTTCACCTGTGGTTGAATAGCCAGTTGGACCAAGTAAAACAATATTATCGTTATCAAGATGGCGTTCAATCGCGTCGGTGTCTATGGAACGAACCTCTCCTGTAAGCTGAAAATCCATACCATCACGAATACCATAAGGTTTAGCTGTTACGAAGTTCCCTGATACGACGTCTATGCGAGCACCGTACATTGGAGAGTTAGCTAAGCCCATAGATAACAATGCTTCGATTTCTAAACGAATAGAACCGACAGCACTCATGACACAGCTTAATGATTCACGTGTGGTAATACGGCTATTGTCATAAAAAGGTGTTTCGATACCTTTATCTTTAAGGTTTTGATTAATTTGTGGACGTGCGCCATGGACTAAAATTAAGCGAATACCAAGTGAATGCAATAAAGCAATATCATGGATAATGTGTTCAAAATTAGGATCGCGGACTGCTTCACCGCCAAACATTAAAACAAAAGTTTTATCGCGATGGGCATTAATATAAGGTGCTGAATGTCGGAACCAATGTACATAATGTTGGGTGTTATTATGTGATTTCTCTAAAGACTTAGTTGGCATACCGATCTCGAATCAACAGCAAAAAGATATAAAGATGATTCTAAACAAAAAAGCTTAAAGTCGCATGTATTAGATAGAAAAACACCCAAATTACATTTGGGTGTTTGTTGGTTTATTAAATTAACGAATCACTTTAATAATTTTATGACTTTGCTCATTTACGAGTACATAGTTACCGTTCACTTTATACCATTTTTGAAAACGTCCAGGCTTAGTCAATTTATCATGCGTGCGATAGTCGATGACATAACGTGGGTGCTGATATTCATGTGGTACGACTTGGCCTTCTCGCCAGATATTGGCACGATCATCTTTATGAATTACTTTGACTGGTCTGACGTCATGGTTTCGGTAGTTATCATGATGGTCATGATCATTTGGTGCAGCCATCGCTGTTGATGCGATTAAACCACTCATTGAAAGAACAATTGCTGTTGTTAGTTTTTTCATAATGAACCTCGAATGATAAATTAAATTTCGATAATTGAAGATTAGTGAAGAATTACAGATAAATCGTGAAGACTAAGAATAATAAATGTGAAAAATATCTAGGAAATAAGAAGAAATTTAGAATATATAAATTTTTAATATCTTATTGA
Source organism: Acinetobacter sp. 766875 (assembly GCF_000582055.1). Taxonomy (NCBI): domain Bacteria; kingdom Pseudomonadati; phylum Pseudomonadota; class Gammaproteobacteria; order Moraxellales; family Moraxellaceae; genus Acinetobacter; species Acinetobacter sp. 766875. The sequence goes on from NZ_JEXX01000011.1 coordinate 16,619, forward strand.
TATAAAAATAAAAAAGGATAAAACTGATGAGCTTTATCCTTTTTTATTAACTGATGAGTGAGGAGCTATCAGTTTTATAAACCACGGATGCTAACAATGCTATTAGAATCTGTATCGACTAAAATATAGTCATTATTGATTTTGTACCATTGTTGATTACGGTCTGGTTTAGGCAAGTTATTGTCTCTATAGTCGACCTTATAGCCATTACCGCGATAATGCTGTGGCATAACATAGCCTGGCTGCCAGCGATGTTGCTTTAGACGCTCAAAACCGCGTTCTTCGCGCATACGACGCTCATCGCGAAAACGATCTTCATCATCATCACGGTCATGTTTATGCCCACGATCATTCCATTCACCACGAGGCCCACCTTTAGGTCCTTTCTGGCCATGTCCTCGGTCAAATGGAGGATCAGCAAAGCTTGCTATACTGGTGGTCAGTACAGTTATGCTAAGGGCTAAGATGGTGAACAACTTTTTCATGATGCATCCTCGTTTACATCTGATGTCTCTCATGTTGAATACTGTACGCGCAAAATGCAGAGAAACTGTGAAGATCATTTAATGCTTCAATTAAAATTACGGATAAATCCAGTGTTTTATCAATAATAAAAAAGGCTTGTATATATCTTTTCAGGTATAGCCAAGCCAGATGTGATGATCGGCCGTAATTTATTTTAGCTTTTCATCTATAGTTATTTAGTCCTGTGCATCAATACTTTGACCATTGAGCGTCAGGCTATCTTCACCCATTAAATAGAGATAAGCTGGCATGATGGACTCTGGTGTTGGTAATGTTTTTGGATCTTCTTCAGGATAAGCTTTAGCACGCATTGCGGTACGTGTTGCACCTGGGTTAATGCAGTTAAAGCGAATATTTGGATAAGTATGCTCAGCTGCAAAAATTTTGCTCACAGCTTCAATCGCAACTTTAGACACTGAATACGCGCCCCAGAGTGCACGTGCTTCGCGACCTACGCCAGAGCTGGTAAATACCACAGAAGCGTTATCTGATTTTTGTAAAAGCGGGAGTAGGGCTTGAGTAAGAGCAAAAGGCGCACGTAAATTTACTGACATTACATCATCCCATACTTCTGTTGGATAATGTGCCAGTTCTACTCGATCACCTAAAATACCGGCATTGTGCAAAATACCGTCCAGACGTCCAAATTGCTTTTCGAGAGTATTTACTAAAAAGTCATAATCACGATCAGAAGCACTCGAAAGTTGTAATGGTAAAATTGCAGGCTGAGGAGCGCCTAAACCTTCAATTTCATCATAAATTACTTCAAGTTTATTTAAGGTTCTACCATGCAAAACCACAGTTGCGCCGTGTAAAGCATAACTGAGGGCCGCAGCTCGCCCAATTCCATCACCTGCACCAGTGATTAAAATAATTCGATCTTTGAGAAGATCTGGACGAGGTTGATATTCTGAATATTTCATTGGTAAACCTCCTTCTTTTTATATTGATATAAATAACTGTTAAAAAAGCCTGTAAAACTCTTGTGTTAACCTATCATACGCTGATTTTCCTGTAGAGCAGGAAGCTTTTGACGTAACATCTCGTGTAATTCTGTCACCGTATTTACAATCGAATCGGCTTGCCACGCGGTTAAATCATCACGATGTTCGATAGGTAAATAGCCGTATGCTGCCAAGATGGTATACATATTGGCATTGCGACCAGCATCAATATCACGTGGGTGATCACCCACATAAATAATTTCATCTGCTGGAATATTTAACTGCTTTGCAGCCAAATACATCGGTTCTGGGTCTGGTTTAGTTTTAGAAACATCTTCTGGACACACTAAAACTGCACAGCGTTCAGTCAGGTTTAGCTTTTCTAGAAGAGATTCACTTAAACCGCGTGGTTTATTGGTGACAATACCCCACGGTATTTGCTGGGCTTCCAGCTCTGCCAAAAGCGGATACATCCCTTCAAACAGATCTGTATCGACGACAATATTATTGCCATACATATCTAAAAAATTTTGTCGATGTGCCAAGAAGATTGGATTGGTTACATCCAGCTCTGGATAGACCAATTTGACCATGGCGCGTGCACCTTCAGACACCTGAGTGCGAATAAGGTCTGCTTCTACAACAGGACGTCTTGCATCACGACACATTTGTTGAATAATACGAATAAAGTCAGCAGCCGTATCGATGAGAGTGCCATCTAAATCAAATAAAACAGCTTTCATCATGCACCTGTCTTTACTGTATGAACCATATAGTTAACATCAACATTTGGTGCTAACCAATAACGCTTCGTAATTGGGTTGTAGTGCAAACCTGTCATTTCTTTTAAAGTTAAACCTGCATTACGAATGTCATGTGCCATTTCTGACGGGCGAATAAACTTGTGATAATCATGCGTACCTTTTGGAAGCATGCGTAGCACGTATTCAGCACCAATAATGGCAAATAAATATGATTTTGGGTTACGGTTAATGGTCGAGAAGAACACATGGCCACCTGGCTTAACCAAAGCCTGACATGCTTTAACAATAGATGCAGGGTCTGGAACGTGTTCCATCATTTCCATGCAAGTGACCACATCGTATTGACCTGCTTGTTCTTGAGCCAACTCTTCAACTGGAATTTGGCGATATTCAATATTTTGGACATTTTCTTGTTGAGCATGTAAACGACCTACTGCTAAAGGCGCTTCACCCATATCGATGCCGAGTACGTCTGCACCGCGGCGCGCCATACTTTCAGCTAAAATACCGCCACCACAGCCAACATCAAGCACCTTTTTACCAGCAAGACCACCGGCACGTTCATCAATCCAATTTAAACGTAATGGGTTAATTTGATGGAGTGGGCGAAATTCAGAATGTTGATCCCACCATTTGGCAGCAAGAGCTTCAAATTTTGCGATTTCTTGTAAATCAACATTCAATTGCGACATGGTGCTACCTCTAAACTTGGGTTATCTTTTTGATGTAGTTCGCTGTTAGTGTAGCGATTATTGGGAAAAAAGCGATAAACCCAATAAAAAACTTCACAGAAGCAAAACGAATTTAGCATATTTGTTTTATATTTAGGGCATAAGCTAATGCATAACAACTTAGAGGAAAAGCTGTAACAATGAAAAAATTGGTTTTGGGTGGTTTGAGTGCAGCAATTATGGCCATATCGGGTAGTGCAATGGCAGCAGATTTCGTTGCTGGTAAAGACTACACCGTAATTGCCAATCCAGGCAAAGTGGAAGTACCGGGGAAAATCGAAGTTCGTGAGTTCTTTTGGTATGGTTGTCCACACTGTTTTAAACTTGAACCGCATATGCAAGAGTGGTTAAAACAGATTCCGAGCGATGTGCGTTTCGTACGTACGCCAGCTGCTATGAACAAAGTATGGGAACAAGGGGCACGTACTTACTATACATCTGAGGCATTAGGCGTACGTAAGCGCACGCATTTACCATTATTCCATGCAATTCAGGTGAATGGTCAGCAGATTTTTGACCAGGCTTCTGCGGCTAAATTCTTTACTCGTTACGGTGTGCCTGAACAAAAATTTAATAGCACTTACAACTCATTTGCAGTAACTGCAAAAGTTGCCGAGTCAAATAAACTTGCTCAACAGTACCAATTAACAGGCGTTCCTGCTGTAGTGGTAAATGGTAAGTATGTTGTACAGGGTGAAGATGGTAAAGTTACTCAAGTACTTAATTACTTAATTGAGAAAGAACGTAAAGCAAAATAATTTTGAGTGCGTTAGAAAAAGGGCTTCATCAGAAGCCCTTTTTTATAAAATTTATTTCATAATCACGAAATCATTCAATTAATTTTGAGAATTCTCATCTTCAATCTGAAAATTTAGCGCATCAAAATTGGTGGTTTGGGTGGGTAGTGATAAGGCTTGGTTAATATATAAATTAATCAATTTTTGGCGAGAACCAATCGAACGCTGATAATAAGTCGAGTTTAAAAGCAACGATGCACCGTAAGTCAGTGACCAGATATAAGATAAATAGTCACGAATCGACATGTCATAATTTAATGATTTTAAATAACTTTCTGTAATATCTTTAATTGCTAAAATACGTTGCTGACGGATTTCATACAGCTCTTCAAAAAGATGCTTCAACTTAGACTCTGTCATGGTCAGATTTTCTTCAAGCTGATGCAATAAAATCGTTTTTCCTGGTGTGAGCAAATGATGGAGCATGTAACGCGGAGCATACTCTTTGAAATCAGTATTATATTTTTGAGAAATTTCTAAAATTTGTTTTTCATTTTGAATAATGAGTTCAAGCAGAAGTTCATTTTTACTTCTAAAGTGTTTATAAAGCGTACCTTTTGCGATATCTAGCTCGGCCACTAATTCATCTAGAGTAATTTCCTGATTGTTTTCTAGTAACAATTTTTCTGCAACGCTTAGAATTTTTTCTTTGCGCATCAAAAATTGTGTATGACGATCAAGATTCATAGGTATTCCCACACCAGTTTGGCCTAACGAATAGTTTACTTCCTGTAAAAAGAAAAAGACTTTTCTCGAAATTTTAGCCTTTTTCTTTCACTCTTTACGTATTAACACATAACCTGTTTTTTGTCATTTGCCAGTTTTATCGTTCCCAGTTGGCAATGCCTCTAAACAGTAAGCGAACTTGTGTAGACGCATTTTCAATAAACGCAGTTTGTTGCTGTTTGAGCTGCTCACCTTGATATTGTTTGACGAGGTTGAGCCACGTCATTGCCCACGTAAATGACATATTGGTCAAAATGGTAGATAAGACATTTAAGTCTTGAGGGTTTTGAATATGTTTAAAATTTTCGAGCTTAGTCAGATCTGTCGTTAAGTCTTCAATTAAAAATTCAATTTCTCTGGCAATAGCTGCACGAACCGTTTCCGAACCACCCCAACGTTCAGCAATCATAAATTGCCACTGTTTAGGGCTATGGTTCACTGCCTGCACAAATAGCTCAATGCTGGTTTGGGTTTTAGCAGATTTATGTTGTAAATAACTTTGTCCAAGTTGATGCAAAACGCTTTTTAAATGCAGCGCGACTTGATCAACCAGTTCTTTACCGAGTTCATCCATGTCTTGAAAATGACGATAGAACGCTGTTGGTACCAAACCTACTTCACGTGCAACTTCACGCAAACTGATACTACTGAACGAACGCCCAGACGTGCTTAGATGCAAGGCTGCATCGAGAAGTGCCTGACGACTTTGCTGTTTTCGTTCATCCCGTATCGACATTAAAAAAACCTATTTAAACCGTGAGCCAAAGTCTAACAAAAAAGAGCAAACTTTCATAAAAAAAATAGTGAACAAGTGTTGACTGAGTGAACACTTATAAATATAGTGTACATATGTTCACTATACGAACATGTGTTCACTCAAATAAATAGCCAGAAACAAAAGAGGAACGTATGAACGCAACACTTAACTATCAACCACATTGGGTTCGAGAAGATTTCGTTGATTTTGTTTTGCAGAAAATTAACGCGACTTGGGCTTGGAAAAGGGTACTTGCAGAAGTTACCGCTGTTCAGCCGCTTCATACCGATATGGTGCTCATTAGACTTAAACCAAATCGTAATTTTAATTTCGATCAGGTTTGTGCGGGACAAAGTATTCTATTGACGTTGCTTATCGATGGCGTTTACCAACAACGTAGCTATTCGATTATTGAAGTAACCACTCAAGGTGAAATCACTTTAGGTATTAAAGTACAAGGCTTGGTGTCTCGTGCAGCTCAACTGTTACATGTGGGCGAGTGTGTTGAGATTTCACAGCCACAAGGTAATTTTACTTTGCATGAAGGTCAGCAGCCTGCAATTTTAATTGCATCAGGAAGTGGTATTACTGCAATTTATTCACTCTTGCAGCAAGCTTTAAAACAGCAGCTTGAACAAATCCATGTCATTTATTTTAATCGTGCGGAAATTTTTCATGCCGAATTAAAAGCTTTAGCAGAACAGCATCCACAGCTTCAGTATCATTTTTTTAATACCAGCGAGCAAAAACAACATTTAACGGAAAGCTTACTGCAAAAGCTGGTTCCAGATTTTGCGCAGACTGCGACCTATATATGTGGGCACCACGGCATGATGCAGCAGGCGAATGAAATTTATGCGCAAAAAGGTGCTCAGTCTCAGCTTCACCAAGAATATTTCCAACCACTTCAAGTGACTAGTACACATGCAGCACAGCCTGTTATTTTCCGCCGTGCTCAACACGAATTTTTAGCTGAAACAAATTTACTGAGCAGTGCAGAGCAGGCGGGACTACGTCCGCAACATGGCTGCCGTATGGGTGTTTGCAATAAATGCAGTTGTACCAAAGTGAGCGGGGTCACTCAAAACCTGTTAACAGGTGAAATTGAAGACCAACCGAATCGTCCAATTAAACTATGCGTGAGCCAGGCATTAAGCCCAGTCACGATTGATCTATAAAAAGAATTAAAGAGGATTACCCCTATGAATATGGCATTAGAATTTTCTACTGTTTCTAAATCTGCTCATTTAACACCGGAACAAACTGAAGAATTTGGCCGCCGTGTTGAACAGATTCGACAAGATGTTATGAAAAGTCTTGGTGAGCAAGATGCAAAATATATCTACAAAGTCCGTAACTTTGTCCGCTATACCGAAATCGCATCACGTGGCATGTTGATGTTTGGTGGCTGGATTCCACCTGTCTGGTTATTGGGTACAGGTTTACTGGGTATTTCTAAAATCGTAGAAAACATGGAACTTGGTCATAACGTTATGCACGGTCAGTTTGACTGGTTAAATGAGCCAAGTCTGAATGGTAATACCTATGATTGGGATACCATTGCCTCTGGTGATGACTGGCGTGAAACACACAACTATGTACACCACACCTACACCAATATTGTCGGTAAAGACCACGATGTCGGATATGGAATTTTACGAGTAAGTGATCAACAGAAGTGGGAACCTCGTCACCTGTTTAATATTCCACTCGGTCTACAGTTAATGTTTTTCTTTGAATGGTATGTAGGTGTACAAAACTTACACCTTGAAGATGCATTAGTTTATAAAACCAAGAGCTGGAAACAGGTTTGGAAAGATTCTGCTAAAGTCCGTAAAAAAGCCACACGCCAAGTTTTAAAAGACTATGTATTTTTCCCTGTGATCTCTGGCCCTATGTTTTTACCGGTTTTTGCGGGAAATGTAGTTGCCAATATTATTCGTAACTTATGGTCATCAGCTGTAATTTTTAATGGTCATTTTACTGAAGATGCAGAAACGTTTGAGCCGGATAATACCGACACTGAAACCAAGGCAGAGTGGTATTTACGCCAGATTCGTGGATCAAGTAATTTTAGTGGTACAGAATGGCTGCATTTTATGAGTGGTAACTTAAGCCATCAAATTGAACACCATTTATTTCCAGATATGCCAGCTAATCGCTATAAAGAAGTAGCACCGAAAATTAAGGCACTTTGTGCAGAATATGGCATTAACTACAACGAAGCGAACTTTATGCGCCAGTTCTGGAGTGTATGGGTGCGTTTAGCAAAATGCTCATTACCAAACCATACAACTGCAAAAGTGATGCAGACATTAGAAAAATTAAAAGCAAAATTCAAATTTGCCTAATCGATAGACCAATAAATAGCTCCTAAAAAGGGGCTATTTTTATTTTTAAGTCATGAAAAGTGCAGACTTACATTTGAAAGTAGGGAATAAACTCAACCTGTCAAAATCCTTTGCTATACTATGCCCAAGTTTGTATTTAAGAGAATTTAGGAAGGATTATGCGTATTGACCAACGTGCATTAGACCAATTACGTGAAGTGAAAATTACACGAAACTACACCCGTTATGCTGAAGGTTCTGTGCTGGTCGAATTTGGTCACACCAAAGTCCTTTGTACTGCAAGCATTGATAACTCAGTGCCACGCTTTTTAAAAGGCCAAGGTCAAGGCTGGGTAACAGCAGAATATGGCATGTTACCGCGTTCAACACACTCACGTTGTGACCGTGAGGCTGCTCGTGGTAAACAAACTGGTCGTACTCAAGAGATCCAACGTCTCATTGGCCGTAGCTTACGTGCGATGGTTGATTTGAAAAAGCTGGGTGAAAATACCATTACCATCGACTGCGATGTCATTCAGGCAGATGGCGGTACACGTACTGCTTCAATCACTGGTGCTGCTGTAGCATTGGTTGATGCGATGAATGTTTTACTTGCGCAGAAAAAAATCAAGCAAGATCCCCTTAAAGGCTTAGTTGCTGCAATTTCTGTAGGCATGTATCAAGACGAAGTATTGCTTGATCTTTGCTATGAAGAAGATTCGAATTGTCAAACTGACTTAAACGTAGTAATGACACAAGCTGGCGAGTTTATTGAAATTCAAGGTACAGCGGAAGACAAACCGTTTACCCGTGCTCAAAGCAATGCCATGTTAGAAATGGCTGAAAAAGGAATTGCCGAGCTGATTAAAAAGCAACAAGAAGCTTTAGGCTGGTAATTTCAAGTTATCTAAAAAACGCATCTTCGGATGCGTTTTTTTATGCCTTCATCAAATCGACATAAAAACATCACTTGTCTGTCACCTTTTCACTTTATTAGTAGTTCGCATTTAAACCGTTTGGAAAAAATCAATGCGAAAATTTTCACTTTTATTAATTACATCTTTAGCGCTTATGCTCAGTGCTTGTAACGATGACAACAACTCAGATAATTCATCGCCAACACCACCAACCAGCAATTGCAAAATGCACTGTGCACCATAATAAAAATTAAGGATGAAAAAATGAATCGTCGCGAATTTCTTTTAAATTCTACAAAAACTATGTTTGGGACAGCCGCTCTGGCAAGTTTTCCGCTAAGTATTCAAAAAGCGCTGGCTATTGATGCGAAAGTTGAAAGTGGAACTATTCAAGATGTTAAACACATCGTGATTTTGACTCAGGAAAACCGTTCATTTGATAATTATTTCGGAACATTAAAAGGTGTACGTGGTTTTGGTGACCGTTTTACCATTCCTATGACAGAAAGCCGCAAGGTGTGGGAACAATACGATGCTAAGAAAAATAAAGTACTGCCATACCATTTAGATAGCCGTTTAGGAAATGCTCAGCGTGTTTCAGGTACACCTCACTCATGGTCTGATGGCCAAGCTGCTTGGGACAATGGTCGTATGAGTGATTGGGTAGCATATAAAAAACCGCAGTCGATGGGCTATTACAAAAAGCAAGAAGTTGAATATCAATTTGCCTTAGCAAATGCTTTTACGATTTGTGACGCGTACCACTGCGCTATGCATGCGGGAACCAACCCGAATCGTAAATTTATTTGGACGGGAACTAATGGACCTACAGGGGCAGGTGTTGCGAGTGTGGTCAACGAATTTGATGGCATTGGCCCATCAACAGAAGGTTATGAATGGACGACTTATCCTGAGCGTTTACAGCAAGCTGGCGTGACATGGAAAGTTTATCAAAACATGCCGGATAACTTTACCGATAACCCCTTAGCTGGTTTCAAACAGTATCGCCGTGCAAATGAGCAATCTGGTCAGCCAGTCAGTAACGATACGCTCACCTGTCCAGCATATGATGAAAAAATCGATGCGGCTCAACCACTTTATAAAGGTATTGCCAATACCATGCCAGACGGTGGTTTTCTAGGAACTTTTAAAGCTGATATTGCTCAGGGTAAATTACCGCAAGTGAGTTGGTTAGTTGCTCCTGCAACTTACAGTGAACATCCAGGGCCATCTAGTCCTGTGCAAGGCGCTTGGTATATTCAGGAAGTATTAAATGCGTTAACTGAAAATGCTGAGTTGTGGAGTCAAACCGTTTTATTGGTGAACTTCGATGAAAATGACGGTTTCTTTGACCATGTTCCTTCACCAAGTGCACCGTCTAAAGATGCAAATGGTGTTGTATATGGAAAAACCACTTTAACGGATCAGCAAGTATCTTATGAGTACTTTAACCATCCAGCAGTAGCGACTTCGAAATCTCAACCTAAGCCAGATGGTCGAGTGTATGGTCCGGGTGTACGTGTTCCAATGTACGTGATTTCACCATGGAGCCGTGGAGGATGGGTAAATTCTCAAGTCTTTGACCATACTTCTATTTTACAGTTCTTGGAAAAACGCTTTGGTGTGCAAGAGCCGAATATTAGCCCATACCGCCGTGCTGTATGTGGTGATTTAACAACGGCTTTTAATTTTAAAACACCGAATCTTTTGCCTGTTGCTGAACTAGATGGGAAGAAAACCAAAGCCGAAGCCGATGCGATTCGTGTTGCTCAAGCTTTATTGCCCCAAGTTCCTGTTCCGAGCCAGCAGCAATTTCCGCAGCAGGAAATGGGGATTCGACCATCACGTGCTTTGCCATATATTTTGCACACCAGTGCCAAAGTTGATGGCACTCAAAAAACAGTTAAATTGATGTTCTCTAATACGGGTAAACAGGCAGCCGTTTTCCATGTGTATAACCGATTGGATCTAACGTCAATTCCACGCCGTTATATGGTTGAGGCGGGGAAACAGCTTGATGACGTGTGGAATACTATCAATGGACAGTACGATTTATGGGTACTTGGACCAAATGGTTTCCACCGTGCGTTTAAAGGTAATTTGAGCCAAGTTAACCAAACTCAAGCGTTACCGGAAATTAGAGTATGTGTGGAAGAGTGTGATGCGAATTTGTATTTAAAAGTGCGTCATGATGGCAGTAAGTCAGTTAAGCTCACAGTCAAAGCAAATGCTTATCTACCAAATAAAACATGGAATATAGAAACCAACAGTTCCGAAAAAGAATTGGTTTGGGATATGTCTGAATTTGGTGGTTGGTATGACTTTACGGTGTCATTAGCTGATGATGCAACGTTTAGTCGCCGTTTTGCAGGACGTATAGAAACTCAAGAAGATTCAATTTCTGATCCATATATGGGTTATTTAGAGTCTTAAGTTGCTCTAATGAATGAATGATTAAGATGAAGTCTTAAGTTAATCATTATTTTAAATTAGCTAGCACGACGGAGTCTTATCATTTATTCATCCAGTGGAAGTAGCTAATTCGTTACTTTGGTTTCGCCCAAAGTAACCAAATGCATTTGTCATCTACAAAACCTGTTCTCTTCCTGCATATATCTGATTTATTGCAAAAACAATATATTCATAGATTTTGGGCAGGTTGTAGATGACATCTCGCATAATCTAATGTTGGGAAATATAAATGAAGGGGAGTAATATCTTATTATTTAGATGAATAATAAAAATAAAGGTTTACCTTTTGTAACAGAATCTCCTAAGCCTGGTCATATTTATCTTTTACCTTGAAACCCTAATTTTTTTAAAGTGATGGGGAAAATTTATGCTACAAGGTTTTATTGTATTATTAGCAGTAGTTACATTTGTTTTAATGGCTGCCGACCCACGAGATAACGGGGCACAAGCGACTCAGTCAGCATGGCAAAAAACACAAGCAGCAGACATGACCAAGTCGCAAAAAAATACCAAGAATGACGTGGATTTTATTTAAGCATTAAAACGCATTGATAAATCAACGGCTTTGACGTCTTTAGTCAATACGCCCATAGAAATATAGTCGACACCAGTCGTCGCTACTTCACGTAAGTTTTCAATAGTGATATTGCCCGAAGCTTCGAGTTTACAGCGACCCGCCACGTGTTTTACAGCATCTATCATTTGTTGTTGGCTAAAGTTGTCGAGCATGACAATATCTGCACCTGCTTCAAGTGCTTGGTTTAGCTCATCCCAAGTTTCAACTTCGACTTCAACAGGTTTGCTTGGTGCAATTTGATGTGCTTTTGCTATCGCTTGGGCAATACCGCCCGCTGCCATAATATGGTTTTCTTTAATTAAGAATGCATCAAATAAACCGAGGCGGTGATTTTGTCCGCCGCCGACGGTTACTGCGTATTTTTGTGCAATACGTAGGCCCGGTAAAGTTTTACGTGTATCGAGAAGTTTTGTATTTAAACCTTCAAGATGTTGAACATATTCAGCAGTTTTTGTAGCCACAGCCGATAATGTTTGAATAAAGTTTAGAGCAGGGCGCTCTACAGTTAGTAAGCTACGTGCAGAACCAGCAAGCTTTAAAAAGGCTTCATTTGCAGCAACATGGTCACCTTCTTGTTTTAACCAAGTCACCTGTACAGTGTTGTCATAAGCTGAGATGAGAGCATTAACCCATGGCTGTCCAGCTAAAACCATATCTTCACGGCTAATAATGGTTGCAGTGGCCTGCTCATCTTCAGGTGTGAGCATAGCGGTAATGTCGCCGTCCCCAATATCTTCTTGTAATGCTTGTTGAATATTGATTTGAATTGACTGTTCAAGCAAAGACTGAGGTATGCTCATACGGTTTCCATTTTGTCGATGACCCTAAAACTTGCGATATATTAGCACCGTCGACTTTAAAAATAAGCTGTTTTATTCGTTTAATCGCGATAAACAATCGTACTGACTACTCTGAAAAGCATATAACTGTTTTAAACTAAAACAATTGGCAAGCAATTTATTGGCATCTCAATGAAGCAGATCACACCGTATGAAGTTATAGATGGGCAGTTAAAAGGGGCGAGACAAGTTCCTTCTCCAAATTTTAACCAGCGTCCGGCTGGTACCGAAATTCAAATGATTGTGGTTCATAATATTAGCTTGCCACCTTCTCAATTTGGGGGGGGCTATATTGAGCAGTTTTTCCAAAATAAGTTAGATTGGTCCATACATCCCTATTTTCAGACTATTGAAGGGATGCAGGTCTCTACGCACCTGTTAATTTTACGAACAGGTGAGGTCCTACAGTTTGTTAATTTTAATGATCGTGCATGGCACGCAGGGCGTTCGAGCTATTTAGCCAAAGTTGAATGCAATGATTATTCAATTGGTATTGAGCTTGAAGGAAGTGATGATTTACCTTTTGAAGAGATACAGTACGACGTACTAACAGATGTGGTTAGGGCCATTCGCCAAGCTTACCCTGAAATTAAGAATCATATTGCAGGGCATTCAGACATTGCACCGGGCCGAAAAACCGATCCGGGTCCTTATTTTAAATGGCAGCATTTTAGACAACTGTTAACACAGAAAAAAACTTGAGTTCATTCATCATTTCACAACGAAAAGATTTTCTAGTTTCATTACAATAGCGACTTTCGAATATATAGCTGTAGGTGAGTACGATGGCATTATGGCGATCGACTTTTATTGTCAGTGCGATGACGATGTTGTCACGTGTGTTGGGGTTGGTACGAGATGTCGTATTGCTCAACGTGTTTGGTGCGGGTAAAGATTTCGATACCTTCGTTGTGGCTTTTCGTATTCCCAATTTCTTTCGACGATTGTTTGCCGAAGGAGCTTTTTCTCAGGCTTTTATTCCGGTACTAACCGAATATAAAACAGGCCGAGCACATGCTGAAGTTCAAATCCTGATTAGTCGGGTATTTGGTTGCTTACTCACGGTCATGACCTTACTCACTTTTGTGGCTATGGTGTTAGCTCCGGCGATCATCTATATGTATGCGCCGGGCTTCCATAATGACCCTGAAAAGTTCGATTTAGCGGTCAGTATGTTCCGTCTGACTATTCCATATTTAATGTTTATGTCACTGACTGCTTTTGCCAGCAGTATCTTAAACAGTTATGGTTCTTTTGCTTCTCCAGCTTTTTCACCTGTATTGCTCAATGTAGCAATGATTGCTGGTGCATGGTGGCTTACGCCGTATATGGCTGAGCCAATTAAAGCATTAGGATGGTCAGTTGTAGCAGCGGGTATTTTACAGTTAGCTGTACAAATTCCTGAGTTATGGCGTAAAAACCTCCTAATTACACCTAAAGTTGATTTTAAACACGAGGGTGTAGAACGTATTTTAAAATTAATGCTTCCTGCATTATTTGGCGTATCTGTAACTCAGATTAACCTGTTGTTAAATACAATTTGGGCATCTTTCATGCAAGATGGTTCGGTATCTTGGCTCTATAGTGCTGAGCGTATGACGGAACTACCTTTAGGTTTAATTGGTGTTGCAATTGGTACAGTGATTTTACCTTCGCTTTCAGCACGCCATGCTGAGCAAGATCAAGAAAAGTTCCGCGGTATGATCGACTGGGCAGCAAAAGTTATTGTATTGGTGGGATTACCAGCAAGTATTGCTTTATTTATGCTTTCTACACCGATTATTCAGGCTCTATTCCAACGTGGTGAGTTTGACCTACATGACACTCAAATGACTGCACTTGCATTGCAATGTATGAGTGCTGGTGTAATTTCCTTTATGCTAATTAAGGTATTTGCACCGGGTTTCTATGCTCAGCAAGATACTAAAACACCAGTTCGTGTGGGTTTAATGTCTGTTGCCGCAAATGCTATTTTAAACGTTGTATTTATTGGATTCTTTAAACTAATCCATTGGCAGGCTGAACATATGGCGCTTGCGTTGGCATCTTCTGGTTCAGCTTTGGTAAATGCTGGTTTGCTCTACTTCTATCTACATAAGCGTAATATTTTCCGATTCGGCTCACATTGGAAAAAACTGATTCTTCAATATGGATTGGCAAACCTTGCCATGATCGCAGCGCTTTGGTTTGGGTTAAATTGGTATAACGGCGAGCTTTCTCAATGGATCCGCATTGCTGAGGTCGCAGGTCTATGTGTAGTAGGCGTAATCGCTTACTTAATTGGCTTATTGATTAGTGGCTTTAGACCAAGAGATTTAAAACACTAAAATAAAAAGCGATCAATTTAGATCGCTTTTTTTATATTTTAGAGGATTACTTTGGCAAAACTTGTAGCAATTCAATATCAAAAATTAACGTACTATTTGGACCGATACTATCACCAGCACCAACTTCACCATAAGCAAGTTTAGCTGGAATGAAGAAACGGGTTTTACCACCTTCTTTCATTGTTTGTAAGCCTTCTGTCCAGCCTGCAATCACTTGGTTTAATTGGAAATCTACAGGATGATTGCGTGCAATTGAGCTATCAAAAACAGTCCCGTCAAGTAAACGACCTTCATAGTTGACTTTTACGCGAGAAGTAGCTTTAGGTGTTTTACCAGAACCTTCTTTTAATACCTGATATTGCAAACCCGATTTAGTTGTAATCACACCAGATTTTTTCGCATTTTCAGCGAGAAAAGCAGCGCCAGCCTGAGCATTTTGTTGCGCTAGTTTTTGAAACTCAACGAGCTGTTTAGCTTCTAAAGTTTTCTTATACTCATTAATTGCTTTAGCCATTTCTTCGTCTGTCAGGCGTGCAGTTTTTTTCTGTGCACCTTCTTGAAGACCTTGATAAAAGATATCAAGATTTAAATCTGTTAATGCATCAGTATTATTACGACCCATTAAATAGCCATAACTATAACTAAACTGATCTTTTGCTGGGCTTTTATTTGTTACAGGTGTCGCAGCAATAACAGATAAACTCATTGTTGATGCAGCAATAACCAAACTGATTTTTTTCATGCCATTTTCCAAAAAAACAGGAGAGTATAACGACTCTCCTGGATTGTTATTATTTCACTGAAATGAGTTCAACATCAAAAATCAGTGTACTGTTTGCTGGGATCCCTGGAAGTTCTTGTGGACCATATGCAAGATTTGATGGAATAAAGAAAGTCGCTTTTCCGCCTTCTTTCATGAGTTGAAGACCTTCAGTCCAACCAGGAATGACCTGATTAAGTGGGAATTCAACAGGTTGACCACGTTTATAGGAACTATCAAAAACCTGACCATTAATTAAACGGCCTTCATAATGTACTTTAACAACGGACTGGGCTGTTGGCTGTTTACCAGTACCTTCTTTCGTAATGATATATTGCAAGCCTGATGCTGTAGTTTTTACTCCAGCTTTAGTTTTGTTTTCTGCAAGGAACTGTGCGTCTGCAGATTCAGAGGCTGCACCCTCGTGCTCTGGTTTATCTTGATGCTGCATTTTTTGTTGTAACTCTTTTTCATAAGCTGCAACAGCTGCTTTTAAATCTTCTTGAGTATAAGCACTTGGTTGCTTGCCACGAGCATCATGGATCCCTTGAACAAAGGCCTTAGTGTCCAATTCTGGAGGAGTTTGTTGCGCAACTTCATAACCAAGAACATAACTGATTTTTTGAATTGGAGAAGCATTTTTGTCTGCTTTACGTCCGACTTCTGTGGTCGGATGTTGAGTTGCATAATATACAGGTACAAGTGCAGCACCGCCTAAAACTACAGCGACAGCAATGGGTAAGGCTTTACTCATAAAAGGTTCCAAAAATAATCATTTGAGTCTAAAAGGCTGCTTCGATCTTAGCATGCTTCGACTTAAGCATAGAATGTTTAACAAAAAAAACGAGTGGTTTTTTTATATATTTTAGTTAGTTTTAATTTGGTGAAACTTAAAAAATCAAATAAAAAAAACCGGATCATTTGATCCGGCTTTTTAAGAAAACTCTTAATTAATCTTCTTTTTGTGCTTTATATGCATAAGCATAGTTATAGCCATAACCACCGCCGCCAGAGCGTTGAATATAATTAAGGATAAAGCCATTCACTTTAACACCAGCTTGTTCAAAGCGGTTAACTGTTAATTCAAGCTCTTTCATATGAGACTTAGCATAACGAGCAACAATTAAGTTCACGCCAGTGTACTGAGAAATAATAATACCATCAGTTACTGCAAGCACTGGTGGAGTATCAATAATGATATGGTCATATTGAGTTTGGAACTTCTCTAGTAAGTCTTTGAACTGGGTAGAGCTCAACATTTCTGAAGGGTTGGTTGGACTCTTACCACGGGTAATCACGTCGAGATTCGCAACTTGCGTTTTATGTAAAACTTGTGTCAAGTCAGCTTGGCCACTTAGTAATTCAGAAAGACCAGGTTTCACGTCAACATCGAAGTATTTATGCATATAACCACGACGCATATCAGCATCAATCAGTAATACACGTTTATTCCCTTGTGCGAAAATAGTCGCTAAGTTAGTTGAAATAAATGATTTACCGACTTCTGGAGACGGGCCAGCAATCATAATAATATTATTTTTTGCTGAGGTTAAAGCGAAGTGAATGGCTGTACGAATACTACGCAAACTTTCAATCGCAATATCATCACTACTTTTAACTGCCAAAATAGGAATACTCTTTTTCTTTTTCAAGATATTCATACGAGTTTCTTGAATAGGAGAACGAGGTACAGTCGCATAAACTGGTAAATCTAATTCATTTTCAATTTGAGTTGAATCATTAACTCCGCTACGCATCATATTACGTAATAATGCAATTAATACACCGATAAAACCACCAACAAAAATAGAAAGTATTAGAACAATTAATTTCTTAGGTTTAATAGGTTTAACAGGTTCTACAGCAGTATCAATAATGCGAACATTACCAATCTCACCTGCATTAGCAATTTTAAGCTGTTGATAACTGTTTAGTAACGACGTATAGAGCTCTGTGTTTACTTTTACATCACGATATAGTTGTAAATATAAACGTTGTGTTTCAGGAAGTTGAGTTAAACGATTATTAAGATCAGCAATCTTTTTATTAATCTCTGTAATTTGTGCATCGATTTGACGGATTAATGGATGATCATTGGTATATTTAGCAGAAAGCTCAGCTTGTTTCTGTTGTAGCTCGATTTTAAGCTTTTCTAAATCAATATTTTGCTTAAGTAATAGCTCCGACTCAGCATTTACATCGACTGTTTTATACTTTTCACGAAATTGGTTAAACTTGATCTCAGAATCTTCTAGCTGCTTTCGAAGCTCTGGTAATTGTTTCTCAAGAAAAGCTAAAGTTTGTTTAGATTCTAAAGACTTTCGCTCAATGTTTTGTTGGTGATAAACAGTTAGAACATTATTTAGTACTTGTGTAATGTGCTCAGGATCTTGACCTAGATAATTTAAACCAATAACACCAGTCACTTTACCTTTTTCAGCAACACTATAGATATCATTAAAATTTTTAACGGCTGTTGGTAGAGCGAGTTTAGTTAAAGTATAGCTTTGTTCTTTCAGGTTACCTTGAGCATTAAGTTGTACCTGCCAAAGACCTCTATTTGTATTTAGTATATTTTTTTTGTTTAATTGACCATTAAATACAACTTGATCTTTGTATGTTAAAGTGAATTGATTTGCACCTTTGAACTCTAACTTTAAGGGTTTATCTAAATAATATTCAGGTACTTTAAGTTCTCGTATAATCAAATTATTATTTTGATTACTGTACAGTACAGATTCATGACGATACTCAAGTCTACTCTTATCTTGTGAAATTAACTTGTCGATCAATCCTGATTGGTTATCTTTGACGTTAATATCAAGATTAAGGTTCTGGATGACTTGTCCTAAAACCATTCTAGAACGAAGAATCTCTATTTCTGGATCAGCTGGTGATTTTTGAGATAGACCTCCACTGACTTTAGAAAGGTCACCAAGCAAAGCAGCAGAGGCAGCGCCTTTACTGTCCTCAACTTGTACCATTGCATCTACAGAATAAGTATCTGGCGTTATCCGTAAGTATAGCAAGGCACAAATTAAACTTAAGACCACGCAGCATGCTATGATTTTCCACTGTGCAATCAATGAAAAGAATAACTCTTTTAAATCGATGCTATCTTCGCTAGTTTTAGAGTTTTGGTTCATAAATTTACAACTAATATACAATTATAATTGAGTGCGCCAATCTTGCACATAGCTTTGAATGTTTCGGCAAGTCTGATCAAAAAAAGCTTGGTCATGCTGATAGGGGTCAGGTATATTTTGCCCTTGCCAATGGCCAAGCCTAAAAATTTTACCCTTAGCAAATGGCCAAGTTTGTTCAATATGCTTTTGCTGATTATTGCTCATTACTAAAATCAAATCATTTTGTTTGATCAATTCAGCACTGAGCTGGCGAGCCACGTGTGGTCTCATATCAATATTCAACTGATCCATACAATGAATCGCTTTGTCATCTGCAGTATGACCTACTAGGGCTGAAATACCAGCAGATGAGATATTTAATGTAGGATGTTGGGCCTTTAAAAAGTATTCTGCCATTGGACTGCGGCAAATATTACCTACACAGACTACTAAGATATTTTGTAACTGCATTCTAGTTTTTACCCAATTGATCAAAGGTATAAAGTGCACTTGAGAATGGTACAATCTGGTTCATAATACGCTGCCAGCGTGTTAAACCAGTTGCATCAATATAAACAATATCATTTTTTTGCATTTGGAATTGATTAGATAATGCAAGGTTACCAATGCTACTCAAATTGAGCTGATAGATTGTTGATCTTTTTGTTTGTAAATCTGTACGCATGACATAAATACGAGCTGCACTTGCCGAGTATGGATTAACACCTTCACTCTCGCCCAATACATCACTTAGGGTCATTCCCTGATCTCGTAATGGAATTGCTGAACTTTTATTAGACTCACCCATAACATAGAGTTTTTGATTTTGTTTAGTATTTACATAAATTGTATCATTGGGTTGGACTAATAATTTGTGTAGTGAATAACCTTGTTTCTCAAGTGCAACGACATTTAAATTATAAACTTCGCCATTACGAATGAGTTGAATATCAGTATTATCACCAGACTCTTGATTTACACCTCCAGCCATACTTAAGGCTGTATAAATACTAATTGGTTGATCATCTAAAGTGTATTGTCCACTTTTCATAACCTGACCATTAACAAAATAGCGTTTAGCTTGATATGACAACACGCGAACTACAACATCAGGTGTTTTTAAATACTTAGCAAATTGACTTCGTAAATATTTATTGGTCTCAGCCAGTGTTTTCCCTGCAATGTGAACTTGGCCTACAAGTGGTAACTGTACATTTCCTGCAGAATCAATAGGGTATCCAAATGCTTTAATATCAGTAGAGGCACCTTGAATAGGAGGAGTAATTTCAGGATAAGCCCAAAGCTGAATAGATAAAACATCCCCAGCACTTAAGCGGTATTGATAAAAAGGAGTATTAAATAAGGCGCTTATATTTCCTTGTGGACGCAAAGCCTCAGAACTAATCTTTGGAATATTGTTTTGGGTGAGTTGAACAACAGAAACCTCTGCGCCTTGTTCTGTTTTAAAAGTACCTTGTTCAGGTAAGTCGTAAGTTTGTAAGCCTGAGGTGACTGCACATCCTGTAAACGAAAGTGAAATGGCTAAAAATAATAATGTGCTTTGGTGCTTCACATTCAAACCCTTTATTGTTTGTAATCCAATGATACTTTGCATGAAGACATTGGATTGTAGTCTATAATTAACCCAAATCATACTTTATTTGCCAAGCAGTGATTGTATATTTCGAGAAAATTTTGTTTAAAGTCTGCTATATTAACGTAGTAGGTCGTATCCATGATGTTTCTCCATTTAAAATTAAATGGTTAGGTTTTATATATGTTTCAACTTGAGCAACTAAAAATAGCAATTATCGGCTTAGGGTATGTTGGATTACCTTTGGCAGTTGAATTTGGTAAACATAAACCTACAATCGGATTTGATATAAATGAAAATCGGATATTAGAGTTAAAAAACGGATATGACCATACATTAGAAGTGACTTCTGATGAGTTAAAACACGTACAGCATTTGTCGTATACAGCACATATTCAAGACTTACAGAATATAAACTTTTTCATTGTCACTGTGCCAACACCCATTGACGATTTTAAACAACCTGACTTGACCCCTCTCATAAAAGCATCCCAAAGCATTGCTAAAGTTCTAAAAAAAGGAGATATCGTTGTTTATGAGTCAACGGTTTATCCTGGTGCGACAGAAGAGGTTTGTATACCCGAATTAGAAAAACATTCCGGTTTAAATTTTAATAAAGATTTCTTTGTTGGTTATAGTCCAGAACGTATTAATCCTGGTGATAAACAACGACGTGTCACTAATATTTTAAAAATTACCTCAGGTTCGACTCCAGAGGTCACTGACTATGTTGATCAAGTATATAATTTAATTATTGAGGCGGGGACACATAAGGCCCCGAGTATCAAAGTCGCTGAGGCTGCTAAAGTCATTGAAAATACACAAAGAGATGTGAATATCGCTTTAATCAATGAGTTGGCTCTGATTTTTAATAAAATGGGTATCGATACAGAAGATGTACTCAAGGCAGCAGGTACAAAATGGAATTTTTTAAACTTTAGACCTGGTTTAGTTGGTGGTCATTGTATTGGTGTTGATCCGTATTATTTAACGCATAAAGCAGAGTCAATTGGTTTACATCCAGAAATTATTTTGGCAGCTCGTCGCTTAAATGATCGTATGGGTGAATATGTTGCAACCCAATTGATCAAAGAAATGGTAAAGAAACGTATCCAAGTTGTTGGTGCTCGTATATTAATTTTAGGTTTGAGTTTTAAAGAGAACTGCCCAGATATACGAAATACTAAGATTGTAGATATGGTTAAAGCACTAAAAGAATACGATTTAGATCTTGATATCTATGATCCTTGGGTAGATAGTGCTGAGGTTGAAGCAGAGTATGGGTTAGCTCCAATCATGGAATTAAAACAAGGTCGGTATGACGCTATCGTAATTGCAGTTGCACATGATCAGTTTAAGGTAATGAGTACTGAAGACTTTCATTCTTTAGGTAAAAAAAAGCATGTCCTTTATGATTTAAAGCATGTTCTTAATAAAGTAGATGCAGATTTAAGACTATAACAATGGTATTGATTGGGAAGTTAAAGAACAAAGTATTTGCCAATTCTGTTTGGATGATGTCTGAAAAACTAATTTCAATTTTTGGTTTAATCTTTGTTACCTCATTTGTTGCAAAGTATATAGGTCCTGAAAACTTTGGAAAGCTAACCTTTGCAAGTTCAATTTTTGCGATCATTCAAACAATTGCAATGTTTGGATCGGAAAATATTATTTTTCAAAAAACATCTAAAAACAAAAAATTAGGTGAATATATAATTGATTCCACAAAAATAATTAGAGATATTCTGTATCTTGGCTTTTCATCACTTACATTGTTTTATATTTATTATACTACTGATTATCTAACTTTTGTATTTTCACTTGCGACAAGTGTGGCGATTTATTTTGCTGTTCACGATGTATATTTAATATATTTTAATGCAATTTTGCAATCTAAAATAAATGCATATTGTAATATTTTAGCTTTGATTATTTCACTAATTATAAGATATTGTATCGCAAAATTTCAGTTAGCAATAGAGTTATTATGTATTCCGATAATAATGATTACCTTGGTACCTTTTTTTATTAGAAAGTATTTGTATGCACAGAAAAAAGTGAGTGAAAGTGATATTGTAGTAGAAAAATTTAAGCGTTATCGAAAATTTATGTTGGGTGTGGGGCGTAAACTTGCTTTCTACTCACTTTCAGTTGCAATTTTTACAAAAACATCGCAGTTATTTCTAGGTATTAAGTCCCAATATGATTTGGGTATTTATACTGTAGCAATGACATTGGGGAATAGTTTCTATTTTGTTTTGGTTGCAATAATTTCTTCATATTTTACACAAGTTTATGTTGAGAAGGATTTTGAAAAAAGCCAAAATATGGTTGCTAAGCTAAGTTTGGTTATCATTTTAATCTGTCTGTTAGTAATGGTTATTTTTTCTTTAACAGGACATTATATTATTGAATGGTTATATGGTAAGCAATATGCAAGTGTAAATAATATTCTAATATTTACAGTATTTGTTACGTTATTTTCAGGGCTTTCCACAATTGCGGAGAAGTATTTGTTGAAATTTAATGCATATGACTATTTGAAGAAAAAAACACTTTATTTAGTTGTCTTTAATATCATACTAACAGCTTTTTTTGTTCATTTTTGGGGTTTAAATGGTGCAGTTTTTGCCATTTTAACTACAGAAATTATGTCATTTTCTATATTTAATTATTTTTATAAAGATAGAATCATACTCGATGTTCAAAAGAGAATTTTTTTACCTTCCACTTATAGAAAAGAGTACAACTAATGATAATTTTAAGTATAATTGTTCCTATATATAAAGTAGAAGAATATATTGTTGAGTGTATTGAGAGTATATGTAATCAATTGATCAGTGGCGTAGAGATTATTTTGATTAATGATGGTACGCCTGATAGATCTATGGCTTTAGCACGTAATTATATTGCTCAGAAATATCCTCATTTTGAAAAACAATTTGTTTTTATTGATCAAAAAAACCAAGGACAAAGCGTTGCTAGAAATAATGCATTAAAAATAGCAAAGGGTGAGTATGTTGGATTTTTGGATTCAGACGATTATTTATTACCAAACTATTTTTATGAATTAATAAAAGTTATAAATGAGAAAAAAGTAGAAATAATTCATTTTAATGCTAAACAATATGATACAGATAAAGGTTATGTTGAGAATATTTGTTTTGTTACACATAGTAAAATTTCAATAAATGATGAATCCTATAGAGAAAAGTTGTTTTTACAGTCTTATTGGTATCCTTGGTTAAGAGTTATCAAAAAAGACATTCTAAGTAAATTTGCTTTTGATATTAATGTATATATGGAAGATAAGCTGTATTTTCCAAAAATTTATTACTTTGCAAATGGTCTAGAAATTTTTGAATTGCAAAAAGAACTTATTTGCTACAGACATAGAGAGGGTAGTTCAATTAGAAGTGGGTATCCAGCACCTCTTCTAAATGGAATTGACTTAGGGATAAAGAAATTTATACCAACAAATAAATATCCTCTTTATTCTATTATTTATAATCAATTTTTATCTCAAAAAATATCAATAATGATAGATAGAGGGCAAAGTTTGTCTACAGTCTATTCATTTGTTATTAGTGAGGAGGCAAATATTAAGCTAAATTATAGAGTTAGTTATAAGATTTTTTTGTTAAAGTATTTTCCTTTTATCTATCTAGTGTTATTAAAGTTAAAAAAGAAATGGGTGTGAAAGAATATGGATATGGTTTTTAAAAATAATAAAATAATAGCAACTGTAATTTTTTTAACATTTAATATTGTTTGTATTTTATTTTACTTTTTTGGAATTTTTAATGACTTAAGTGATAGCTTCTATCATAAGTTTTGTGAATTTTTATATATATTAAACTTTGCCCTAATCCCCTTTTTGTTTTATATTTATAGGGTGAAAATATTTTCTCCTCAAGGCTTGTTTTATATATCAAGTTGTTTGTTTGCTTTAGGTAGAGTTTTTTTAAGTTTTTTTGGTTTATATCGAGATTACTATGAATTGTATTGGGGGCAGCTTTTTTATTTTAATAATTTAGATTTTTTTGAGAGTTTAATTTTTTGGCAATTATCGTTATCTTCTTTTATATTAGGTAGCTTGATTTTTTCTACTCGGTTAGAGTTTAATATACAATTAAGCAATTTGAATTATAAAAAAACATTTTATATTTTAAACTTTTTAAGTGCAACTATACTTTTTATTTTATGGTTTCCAATATCCTATGAAATGATTTCAATGTTTATGGTAGCTGGTTATGAAGGGTTGTATACAGGTCAGGCGGATTATAGTTTTGGTGCTCAACGTATAGCAAGTTTACTTCTCCCTATAATGGTAGCAACCGGTGTTTTATGCAATAATAAAAGAAGTTTATATTTTTCTTTATTTATTCTGTTTTTGTATATATTAGTAAATCTATTTGTTGGTCAAAGAGCACTTTTATTTGTTTGGGTATTAATTTGTTTATGGATGTATAATTTAATAACAAAAAGAGATTTACCTTTTTTTAAAATTTCATTACTGGGTATTTCTTTAATGATTTTTGCACAATTTTTAGAAAGCTTTAGAGGAGGTCGAAGCGACTTTGGTTTAGAAAATCCTCTATCAAAATTTATTTATGTACAAAGTCTAACTTATATATTGCCATCAATAGTAAATAGTTTACATGCAGAATGGCCTCCATTGACTTATGTAACAATGTTTTTTCCTGTAGCTGGTTTGTTTTCATCGTTAGGTTTAGTGACAGGAAGCCAAAATTATAATTCAGGCGCTTTTTTTGCTTATACATTAAATAACTCTTTATTTGATAATGGGTTTGGTTTAGGGTGGTCTGTTTTTTTAGACTTGTATATTTTAAGTGGACGTAATTATTTGTTATTAAGTTTTTTTTCTTTTATATTAGGATTAGTTTTTTGTTATTTAATAGAAAAATCTAAAAAAAATGTATTGTTTTTATACGTATTATTGTCTTCGCTTCCTGCTTTTATGTTCGCACCACGGAGTTTGATGTATTCTATTAGTTCTGGTTTAATTTATTCATTTGTCTGTTTCCTCCTTATTTTTATTTTTGTTATTGTTATTAAAAAGAGATAGTTAAATGACTTTTGAGCAGCCTTTAATAAGTGTTTTGATTCCAGTTTACAATGTTGAAGCTTTTGTTAAAGAAGCAGTCTTTTCAATTTGTAATCAAACATATAAAAATATTGAAATAATAGTAGTTGATGACTGCTCTACTGATAATACATACAATATAGTTGCTGAATTAGCTATGATTGATCCAAGAATTAGACTTTATAAAAATGATAAAAACTTAAAAATAGTAAAAACTTTAAATTTCGCATTAGAACAGGCAAAAGGAGAATTCATTGCAAGAATGGATGGCGATGACATAAGTACGCCAGAAAGACTAGAAAAACAGTTAGAATTTTTGTTAAAAAATCCTCAATATTATTTAGTGGGTTGTCATGTTAATACTATAGACCCTAATAATAGAATAATTGGTAAGCAAGAAATGCCAATCAATGATAATATTATTAATAAAACAATAAAGTATAGTTCGCCAGTTCTACATATTTGGTTAGCTAAGCGAGAAGTCTATACTAAACTTAAAGGATATAGAGAAATTCCTGGTGCTGAAGACTATGATTTTTTATTAAGAATGCATTCATTAGGTTTACTCTTTACTAATCTAAATAGTTATGAATATTCAGTTCGTATTCGTGACGGGAATACTACCTCTACAATTGGTTTTAATCAGAGATTGATGTCAAATTATGTGCTTGATCTATATGAGATGAGGCTAAAAACTGGAAAAGATGATTTTAGTGAATTGAATGTTTCACAATATTTAGAAAAATATTCTAAATATAAAGCGGATTTTGATCAGTCAAATATTTTTTTAAAATCTGCATTTATGGCAAAGGCTGATAAAAAGTTTTTGAAAATGTTATTTTTTATAGGCTTATGCGTCATGAAATCCAGATTTCAATTGCAATATCTTTTAAAGCGATTGGTTTTTAAAATAATTACGATAGGCTAATCTATGAAAATTCTTTTTGTAATTAATTCTTTAAAGAACAAATCTGGAACTGAACGTGTTGCTATTGAACTGGCAAACAAATTATCTCTCATGGCTAATTATGATGTTACTCTTTTAAACAGAGAGTCTAATAAAAGTAATACAGCTTATCCAGTTTCTGATAATGTAAATGTAGTGGCAATTTCAGGTAACTTCTTTGAATTTTATAAAAAATTAAAGATACATCTTTCTCTTCACTCTTATAATATTGTGATTGTACATAATATGGGTAAGTTATCTTTATTATGTACTCTTTTACCTAAAATCAAAAAATTGGTTATATTAGAGCATGTCTCTTTTGTTAGTCGTCCTAAAAAAGTTCAAGTCTTAAGTAAATTCTTTTACAAGTGGGTTGATCAGGTTGTTACTTTAACCCAAAAGGATAAAGAACAATTTGATAAATTTCATTCTAAAGTTATTGTTATTCCCAATTTTTCACCCTTCCCTATTGTCTCGGAATCTCCGCTGAGTAGAAAACAAATTGTAACCATAGGCCGTTTAACCGATCAGAAAAATTACCTTCATTTATTGAAAGCTTGGAAAAAAATATATCAAATAATACCAGAGTGGCACCTTAATATTTATGGTGAAGGTGAACACAAAAAAATGCTACAAGATTATATTGAGGAGAACTCTCTACAGCGCGTTATTTTGAAAGGAAGTACATCAAATGTGCAAGAGGTATATAGACAATCAGACTTTTTTGTAATGTCGTCTAAGTATGAAGGTTTACCTATGGTTTTAGTAGAGGCGCAGAGTTTCGGGTTACCTATAGTTTCTTATGATTGTCCCTTTGGACCAAGCGATGTTATTCAAAATCATAAAAATGGCTTGTTGGTTGAGAACCAAAATATTGAGGCATTGGCAGATGCGATTTTACAACTTGCTTCCTCTCCAGATATGTTGGCGCAATTCTCACAAAATTCATTGATCAATGCTAAAAAATATCAACCTGAACAGATCTTAAAAGTTTGGATTGAAAAGGTTTTGGAAGGTTAAAATTGTATGTTTTCGGTTCTATTATCTCTATATCATAAAGAAAAACCTGAATATCTAGAAAAGTGTTTTGAAAGCATTTGGGATAATCAGAGCTTGAAGCCAAGTGAAATAGTTTTAGTTTTAGATGGGCCTATTGGTGAGCAACTCACAACTTCTGTACAGGAGTGGCAAGTTAAAATCGCTGAAAAACTAAAAGTAGTTGCGTTACCGCAAAACGTAGGGCTTGGTAAGGCATTAAATGAAGGGCTAAAACAGTGTAGTGCTGATTGGGTTTTTCGTATGGATACTGATGATATTTGTACATCTGATCGGTTTGAAAAACAACTTGCTTTCATAGAGCAAAATCCGGATGTTATTTTGTTTGGTTCTCAAGTAATTGAATTTAATCAAGATATTGCTGATGCCGATGTAATCAAGTCTGTGCCTTTAACACATGACGAGATTAAAAAATTTGCACAAAAACGTTGTCCCTTTAACCATATGACCGTCGTGTACAAGCGTGATGTTATTTTATCTCTCGGAGGTTATCAGCATCATTTATTTATGGAAGACTACAACTTATGGTTACGTGTAATTGGTAATAATTATAAAGTTGCGAACTTACCTGACGTCCTTCTATATGCTCGTGTTGGTAATGGTATGCACGCACGACGTAAAGGTTTCCAATATATTAAAAGTGAAAAACAGTTACTAGATTTAAAAAAACAACTAAAGTTACAAAATCCTGTATATGCTAATATGCTGTTTCTGATACGGTCTGCGTTTAGACTGTTGCCAGCAAATATGCTAGGTAAAATTTATAATACCTTTCTTCGTAAAGATATTAAAAAATGAGTGAATGAAAATATGAAACGTTTAGTAGACATAGTCATTTCTTTAATAGCTCTAACCGTACTGTCGCCAATATTTCTGATAGTTGCTTATAAGGTCCGTAAAAATTTAGGTTCGCCTATATTCTTTTATCAAGAACGACCTGGGAAGGACGGAAAATTATTTAAAATGATTAAGTTCCGTTCGATGAAGGATGCCTTTGACGCGCAGGGGAATCCATTGCCAGATGAGGCTCGTATTACTCCATTTGGGCAGAAGTTGCGTTCTACTAGCTTAGATGAAATGCCACAGCTTATTAATGTCTTAAAAGGTGATATGAGTGTGGTGGGTCCTCGTCCAATGTTAAAAGACTTTGTCGCTTTATATTCACCAGAACAAGCACGTCGCTTAGAAGTACGTCCTGGAATGACTGGTTTAGCTCAGGTCAGTGGACGTAATGAACTGGATTATGAAGAACGGTTTAAATGTGACGTTTGGTATGTAGACAATCATAGTGTTTGGGTTGATTTTAAAATCATGTTTAAAACAGTCAAAGTGATGTTAAGACGCGAAGGTATTAATGCACCAGGGCATGTAGGACCATCTTTATTTAAAGGTAATGACGTCCAAGAAAATGTCGACTCATCTGTAAAGTAAATTTTATATCTTGAAATATTTCTTATGATCAAAAAAGCAGTTTTACCAGTAGCTGGTTTAGGTACACGTTTTTTACCCGCAAGTAAGTCAATCCCAAAAGAAATGGTTACGGTAGTTGACCGCCCAGCCATTGAATATGTCGTCCGTGAAGCGGTGGAAGCTGGAGTTGAACAAATTATTTTGGTAACTCACTCTTCAAAAGCATCGATTGAAAACTATTTTGATCGGAACTTTGAGTTGGAGACTACTCTAGAGCAAAAGAAAAAATTTGATTTACTTGCAGAGATTACCCAAATCGTTCCTGCTCATGTGAGTGTGGTAAGCGTAAGACAACCTCAACCTTTAGGTTTAGGGCATGCGGTTTTATGTGCGAAAAGTGTAGTAGGGCAAGATGATTTTGCTGTGTTATTACCAGATGTATTGGTGAAAGATAGCTCAGGGCAGAATGATTTGTCGCGTATGATTTCTCGTTATAATGAATGTCAGGCGGCACAAATTATGGTAGAAGCAGTTCCTAATCACTTAGTAGATCAATACGGTATTGTTGATGTTGCACAAAGTCCAAATGAAGGCGAAAGCATCGCTATGCAGGGCATTATTGAAAAACCTGCAGTGGGTTCTGCACCGTCCAATTTATCTGTTGTTGGTCGTTATGTTTTGCCTGCAAAAATTATGCAATTACTCGAAAATACACCGAAGGGTGCGGGTAATGAAATTCAGTTAACAGATGCAATTGCGATGCTGCAACAAACTGATGTAGTGGAAGCCTATCGTATGCAGGGACAAACCTTTGACTGTGGTAGTAAGCTTGGTTATTTAAAAGCCGTACTTCACTATGGCATAGAACATCCTAAATTAGGCAATGATTTTAAACAGTTGATTCAAGAACTTAAATTATAAATTTTGTAGCTCAACTTAAGTATTTGTAAAAAATAATGAATATTTGAGCTGTTCAACATATTCTCTTCCCATAATGGGAAGAGAATTCTATATAATATTAAAATCAGGTGTACAATGAAAATCGCGGTATTTGGAACCACCTTGCACGCTGGTGTAATGGCAGCGTTACTAGCTGAATATGGTAATCAGATCTATTGGTGTACAAGTGTCACCTGTGAAGAAAATATATCTGTACTTTCATATCAAGATCAAGAAGTTAATCATTATTTAAATAAACAAAGAAAGGCGGGTTTTTTAACAGAAAGTCCTTTTTCTCAAATTCCTTTAGATATTGAAGTTTATTTATTTTGTTTTAGCCCAACACAAATAGAACTTGCCTTAAAAACGGTTGAGAAGTTAAGTGAACGTCCAATTGTTCATCCGAGGTTAATGGTTAATGGCTCAACTTTTGGTTTACATGGTACAGAAAAATTAAAGCAACATTTACCTAAAGACGAGTGGGTCTATTTCCCTGACGTGATTCAGGAGGGTAATGCAATTAATAGTGTACTCAATGTAAAACATGTCATTGTTGGTGTTGAATCAAGCTATGCTCAAGACATAATGCAAGAGTTATTGCGTCCATTCTTCCGTTTTAGCTATCAATATTTATTCATGCCGATTTTAGATGCCGAATTTACTAAGCTCAGCATTTCAGGCATGTTAGCAACTAGAATTAGTTATATGAATGACCTTGCTCTAGTTGCTGAGAAGTTGGGTATAGATATTGCGAATGTAAAGCATGGTATTGCTGCTGACACACGTATTGGTGCAGCCTACTTGTCGGCAGGTGTTGGGTTTGGGGGTGAAAATTTTTCACATGATATTTTAACACTTTCTAGTACTGTTTCCGAAACGGGTGTGAAAAGTCGTCTTTTAGAACAAGTTTGGGCTATTAATGAACAACAAAAAGAAATTTTATTCCGTAAGTTGTGGAATTATTATCATTGTGACTTGAGTGGAAAAACGGTTGCAATTTGGGGGGCTTCATTTAAAGAGAACACCCCAAGTACACATAACTCACCTATTCATATCTTATTGGCTGCTTTATGGGCCCAAGGTGTAAAAGTACGGTTACATGATCCGCAAGCTCTTGATGAAATTGCAGCTTTATATGGCAGCCGAGAAGACCTAATCTTATGCGCTGATCAATATGAAGCAGCACAAGGAGCACATGCTTTATGCTTAGTCACGGCATGGAAGCAGTATTGGAGTCCTGACTTTAAATGGTTACAACAATTGATGCAGCATCCTGTTATTTTGGATGGGCGTAATATTTATGATCCAGCATATGTGAAATCTAAAGGTTTTGCTTATGAAGGAGTAGGTCGATTATGAGTAAATCTATCGAGAAGTTTCCCAAAGAGCTAGTTTCCCCTATCGCACAGCTTCATTCTTTGGTTGAGAAAAATTCAAATTTACATATAAAAGAATTATTTGCATCAGAGTCTGATCGATTTCAGCAATATTCTGTAAAGTTCGATCAGCTGGTTTTTGATTATAGTAAGCACCGTGTGACTAAAAGTGTGTTAGAGCAATTGGTCGCTTTAGCAAAAACTAAACAATTGACTCACTGGATTGAACGATTATTTTCTCAAGATAAAGTCAACTGTACCGAACAGCGTGCTGCAATGCATTGGGCTCTACGTTTACCATTAGAATATTCTAAATTTCCGGAATTGACTGAAAAGGTCCATAACCAATTGCAGCGTATGTATGCGTTGGTTGAAAAAATCCATGCTGGACAATACCGTGGTGCCACAGGTGAAGTTATTCAAGATGTCGTTAATATTGGGGTAGGGGGGTCTGATTTAGGGCCTCAAATGGTGACCCATGCATTATCGGATTTTAAAGTAAAAACAGCTAAACCACTCAATGTTCATTTCGTATCAACAATGGATGGTAGCCAGTTATCGGAATTGCTTCATCAACTGCGTCCAGAAACAACTTTATTTATTATTTCTTCGAAGTCGTTTGGTACTATTGATACCTTATCAAATGCTCAAACAGTTCGACAGTGGCTTGAAAAAGCATTAGGAAAGCACGAACGAGTAGTAAAAAGCCATTTCATTGGTGTTTCAACAAAAGCTGAAAAAATGTCAGAGTGGGGGATTGCTCCTGAAAATCAATTATTACTTTGGGATTGGGTTGGTGGACGTTATTCCCTTTGGTCGTGTATTGGGTTACCTATCGCATTGTCAGTTGGGGTTGAAGGTTTCCAACAGCTTTTAGCTGGTGCCCATGCTGTTGATGAGCATTTCCAAAATACAAGTTTTGAGCAGAATATACCTGTGCTTATGGCATTATTAGGCGTCTGGAATAATAATTTTTTAAATATCCAAACCCATGCGGTATTACCTTATGACGGAAGATTAAAGTATTTCGCTGCTTATTTGCAGCAGCTTGAAATGGAGTCTAATGGTAAGTCAGTACAACGTGATGGCCAAAAAGTTGAATTAGATACTTGTCCGATTGTATGGGGTGAGGTTGGTCCAAATGCTCAACATGCCTTTTATCAGTTACTCCATCAAGGAACTCAGGCCGTAAGTTGTGATTTTATTGCTCCTATACAACGTTACAATTCAGATCATTTTACTTATGTAGAAAATGCTGAAGCATTAGTTGAGCAACATCATCTTGCTCTTTCAAACTGTTTAGCACAATCACGTTTATTGGCTTTTGGTAACGAAGCTCTAGATACAAAAGAACTGGAGAGTTTGCCTATTTATAAGCAATATGAAGGAAACCAGCCAAGTTCAACATTACTTTTAAAAGAGCTTAATCCTTATAGTTTAGGGATGTTGATTGCTTTATATGAGCATAAAGTATTTGTTCAGTCTGTAATCTGGAACATTAATCCCTTTGATCAGTGGGGAGTGGAAAAAGGTAAGCAGATTGCTGACCAGTTACTCCCGATTTTAAATGGTGTTCAAAACGATCTTTCAACACTCGATGCTTCAACGCGTGGATTAATTAAAATTTTATTAGGAAAAATAGATGGCTAAAATTCTGGTTACTGGCGGTGCTGGCTATATTGGTTCACATACCTGTGTAGAGCTTTTGAATGCTGGTCATGAGGTTATTGTTTATGACAATCTTTCAAATAGTTCAGAAGAGTCTTTAAATAGAGTTCAAGAACTCACTCAAAAAAGTTTAACTTTTGTAGAGGGTGATATTCGTAATGCAGATGAGCTTGATCAGGTATTTCAAAATCATACAATTGATGCAGTTATTCATTTTGCAGGTCTAAAAGCGGTTGGTGAAAGCCAGGAAAAACCCCTTATTTATTTTGATAATAATATTGCAGGTAGTATCCAACTGGTTAAGTCAATGGAAAAAGCAAGTGTTTATACACTTGTGTTTAGTTCATCTGCAACAGTATATGATGAAGCGAATACGTCACCTTTAAATGAAGAAATGCCAACAGGTATGCCAAGTAATAATTATGGTTATACCAAATTGATTGTTGAGCAATTATTACAAAAACTGTCTGTTTCTAATTCTAAATGGTCGATTGCTTTACTTCGTTATTTTAACCCGGTAGGTGCACATAAAAGTGGACGTATTGGCGAAGATCCACAAGGTATTCCAAATAATTTAATGCCTTACGTTACACAGGTTGCTGTTGGCCGCCGTGAAAAATTATCCATTTATGGTAATGACTATGACACAGTAGATGGTACTGGGGTGCGTGATTATATTCATGTCGTTGACTTAGCCAATGCACATCTATGTGCTCTAAATAATCGATTACAAGCAACAGGTTGCCGTGCATGGAATATTGGAACGGGTAATGGCTCATCAGTATTACAGGTTAAAAATACTTTTGAACAGGTCAATGGCGTATCCGTTGCTTTCGAATTCGCACCACGCCGAGCAGGTGATGTAGCGACTTCATTTGCAGATAATGCCCGTGCTGTTGCTGAGCTAGGCTGGCAGCCTCAATATGACTTAGAAGATATGTTGCAAGACAGCTGGAAATGGCAAAAACAGAATCCAGAGGGATATAAAAATTGATTATTTAATTTTTCTAAATATCAAATAGATATGGGCTTTCATGCGCGGATAAGCTCTTTTCTAAAAAGAGGCTACAGTAGTAGTGATTACTTTCATGCTAGTATTCGCCACAATCCTGTTTGCCTCTTTTTGTCGTCATGGTTTTTCTGCGCCAACAACTGTTATTTATTTTTATTGCTTTTTTCTCCACCAGCATAGGTATATATGTTGCATGGGATATGCAGCTGAGCTTAAGTAAATTTTATACTTATTTTAGTATATACCGAGCATGCTTCTCTTTGCTTTTTAATTACACAGTGATTCAACTGTTTTTTATTTTATTCGGGCGGAAGTATGCAGCATTAGCCCTCAGCCAACTTATTGTTATTTTTCTCAATTTTATTAATCAAAAGAAACAGCAGTATTTATTTAGCAATTTAAGTCCAGAAGATATTTTCTTGGTTCCTGAAGCCATGAAAGCATCCCCATGGTTATTGCAATTGGTCTTTTTTTTCCTCATGGTGGTTTTCATGGTGGTATTGCTGATTGCTATACGTAAAGAAAGTAAAGCGACATTTCATACATATGTACCCAACATTATCATTTTTAGTCTATTGTGTTGTAGTTTGATCTATATAAATTTTCTTAAAAATCCGACTGGTATATGTACTAGCGAAAATAAACCAATTTTTTGTATATACTTAAATTCTTTTCCAAATACCCGAAATAACTGGATTGGTGATTATCGAAATATTCAAGAATATGGTTTTACAACGTTTTATGTTTCTAAACTGCTAGATAATGTCACCAGTGTTTTGTTACCTAGCCGAAAGGTGTCTGAACAGACCATTCAACAAATAATGCGACAATATAGCAAGCCAACAGAAGTTGTGCAATCAAGCAAATTAAAGCAGTATCCAAATATTGTAGTAGTGATGGAAGAATCGTATTGGGATTCTCGGCTGCTAGATCCCAAGTTACCTCAAGATATTGCCCCCTTTTTTGATAAAAACCAGGTTACACATTTATTATCGCCCTCATTTGGAGGGGGGACAGCCAATGTCGAATTTGAAGTATTGACCAGCTTAAATACTGCTTTTTACCCAAATGAAGTGTTGTATGTATCTAAGTTGAAAAAACCAGTTTATTCCTTGCCATTTTATTTAACTAGTTTGGGTTATCAAACTGTTGCTATGCATAATAATTATGGCGACTACTACAATCGTAACACGGTTTATCCAAATTTGGGTTTTCAAAAATTTATTTCACTGGAGAATATGGCTGCAAAAAAAGATCAAGAACAACTTATTAATGCAGGTGGTTGGGCAACGGACGATTTAATTTTTAAGTCTCTTCAAGACACTTTACAGCAAAACCCTGAACAGCCAAAATTTATTTATGCAATCACGGTGGAAAATCACCCGATGTATAATGATGAGCGTTATGGTAAACAAGACTTTAAGTTTAGTCAGAATTTATCGGAAATTGATCGGCGGAAATTGAGTACTTATACAGCAGGTACTATACGTGCCAATCAAAAATTGCTTGAGTTAAAGCAGTTTTTAAAAACAGTAGATCGACCAACAATTTTGTTGGTGTTTGGTGATCATTTACCAAATCTGCAAGGAGTTTATGATAATTATAATTTCTTTAAAGATGATCCCGAGCGGAAAAATTTAAAAAATTATCAAACACCTTTTGCAGTGTGGAGCAACTACAAGCTTAGTAAAAAAGCGTTTAAGCAGCCGTACGTTGCTGCGAGTTTTGTAGCACCGAAGTTACTGCAAATGTCGGGTATACCGCTCTCAAATTATTATCAATTTATTCAGCAAGTTTCACAATGCTATAACGCAGTTCATCAAAAGTTTCTGTTGCCTGGGGAAAACTGTGAGGTCGATCAAAAGGCGCTGTTAGAACAGTATAAAAGTCTAAATTATGATGTGCTAGATGGCAAAAATCATACTTATCAACTATTGAAGAATTAGTAAAAAAAGGATGGCAATAAGCCATCCTTTTTTATGTTTTGAAAATTAAGACTGAATTAATCCAGTCAATTCATCTACATAATGCTGCATTGGCTGAGCTTGACGGTCTGCACGGCTTTCAATGTTGAGACGTAGTAGAGGCTCAGTGTTTGATGCGCGGACATTAAAACGCCATGCACCAAAGTCGAGGCTTACACCATCGGTACGATCAATTTCCGGGTTTTGAGCAGCATAGAAATCAAAAATCTTTTGAATAGTGATTTGTGTATCAGTTACTTTAAAGTTGATTTCACCACTACAAGGAAACTTGGTAATCATATTTTCAACGAGTGTTGAAAGTGATTGCCCTGTTTCAGAAAGCAGGGCAACCGTAAGTAACCATGGAATCATACCGCTGTCACAGTAAGCAAAGTCACGGAAATAATGATGAGCACTCATTTCGCCGCCATATACAGCATTGTGTTCACGCATAACGTCTTTAATGAACGCGTGACCAGATTTTGACTGTACAGCAACACCTTTATACTCGTCGACGATATCAAATGTGTTCCACACTAAACGTGGGTCATGCACAATTTTTTCGCCTGACTGTTTAATCAAGAAAGCTTGAGCCAATAGACCAACAATATAGTAGCCCTCAATGAATTGCCCTTTTTCATCGAACAAGAAACAGCGGTCAAAGTCGCCGTCCCATGCAATACCCATATCTGCTTTATGCTCAAGAACAGCATTTCGGGTACTGTCACGGTTTTCAATTAAAATTGGGTTAGGAATGCCATTTGGGAAAGTACCATCTGCTTCATGATGAATTTTAATAAATTCAACCGGTACATTAAGCGCTTTAAATTTTTCTTCAATGGCATCAATTACATGACCAGCTGCACCATTCCCCGCGTTTACCACTAACTTTAATGAACGGATTTTTGCAGGTTCAATATAAGTAATTAAGTGATCAACGAACTCAGGCAAAATGTTATAGCTTTGCGTTGTACCTTTTTGGCTAACTTCTTCAAAGTTATTTGTTTCTGCTAAAGCCTGAATTTCTTTTAAACCAGTATCAGCACTAATTGGACGAGCATTTTCGCGAACCAATTTCATACCGTTATAGTCCATTGGATTATGACTTGCAGTAACTTCTATACCACCTTGTACATCGAGATGGAAAGCGGCAAAGTAAACTTCTTCAGTCCCCGTCATGCCCAAATCAAGAACGTCCACTCCCGCATCATTTAACCCGCGGATGGTCGCTTGTTTTAAGGCTTCACTGCTTAGACGAATATCACATCCTACAACCACAGTCTTTGGTTTATAGATTTGTCCGTAAGCGCGGCCAATTTTATAGGCGATTTCTTCATTCAATTCGGTGCCGAGCTTGCCTCGGATATCATAAGCTTTAAAACACGTTAAAGTAGTCATTATTCAATTCAATACATGTGGTTTGAGTTGTGTGCACATTATACATAGATCATGAATCAGATATGTTTATAGTTTTATATTCAAATTTTTCATTCCATTTCTGTAGTTCATATTTAAGTTTATAAGAAAGTATTTTTACGACTTTAGTCTAATAAATAAATTTATAAATTAGAAATTACTTGATTTTACTTAATACTATTGGTCATACCAATTATAGTGATTATTTAATTGTTGATCTCACCAATATCTGTGTTTATGATGCGATCTGCGGTTTAAGGAATAACATTTGCACTTAAATTTTAATTGGTCATACCAATTGTGTTGAATGTTTAAAAATTTAAGGTAAAAAAATTCGCCCCGGCATTTCAAGGAGATGACAATGCTCAATATGTGGCAACAACTTTATGACCCTTTAAATAATATTTGGCTGTCTAGTGCGGTTGCGTTAATCCCGATTATTTTCTTCTTTTTGGCATTGGCTGTTTTTCGTTTAAAAGGCAGTATCGCGGGTACGGGCACAGTTATTATTGCATTACTGATTGCGCTATTTTTCTATCAAATGCCGGGTCAAATGGCCTTTGCGTCTATTATCTACGGTTTCTTCTATGGTCTATGGCCAATTTCATGGATCATTATCGGGGCAGTTTTTCTATACAAGATTTCGGTAAAAACAGGCCAGTTTGAAGTTATCCGTTCAAGTATTTTGTCGATTACTGAAGACCAGCGCCTGCAAATGTTACTCGTTGGTTTTGCATTTGGTACTTTCCTTGAGGGGGCGGCAGGCTTTGGTGCTCCTGTTGCAATAACCGCTGCACTACTTGTCGGTTTAGGCTTTAAACCACTTTATGCTGCTGGTTTATGTTTGATTGTAAATACAGCACCAGTTGCGTTCGGTGCAATGGGTATTCCAATTATTGTGGCGGGGCAGGTGTCAGGCGTAGATACCATGGAAATTAGCCAGATGGTAGGTCGTCAGTTGCCATTCTTAACGCTGATTGTGCTGTTCTGGATTATGGCGATTATGGATGGCTGGCGTGGTGTTAAGGAAACTTGGCCTGCAGTGTTGGTTGGTGGTGGTTCGTTTGCGATTGCCCAATATCTTACATCTAACTTCATTGGTCCTGAGTTACCAGACATTACCGCAGCAATTGCTTCATTGGTCAGCCTGACTGTGTTGTTCCGTTTCTGGAAACCAAAACATATTTTCCGTTTTGAACCTGAGGCGGGTCAAACTTTAACTCAACAACCTACTACGGTTCAATGTTATAGCATTGGCAAAATTGTGAAGGCATGGTCTCCATTTGCCATCTTAACGGTGATGGTCACCATCTGGAGTATTAAGCCATTTAAGGCATTATTTGCAAAAGATGGCGCTCTTGAACATTGGATTTTTAAACTTGAAGTGCCGTATTTGCATAAATTGGTCGAAAAAATGCCGCCAATTGTGGCAGAGATGAAACCATACGAAGCGATTTATAAGTTTGACTGGTTCTCTGCAACAGGTACTGCAATTTTTATTGCCGCAATCATCACTGCTATTTTCTTAAAAATGAAAGCAAGTGAAGCTGTAACGACCTTTGGTGAAACGCTTAATGAGTTAAAAACACCGATTTACTCGATTGGTATGGTGTTGGCATTTGCTTTTATTGCGAACTATTCAGGTTTATCTGCAACTTTGGCTTTGGCTCTATCGCATACGGGTCATGCGTTTACTTTCTTTTCGCCATTTTTGGGTTGGCTTGGTGTGTTCCTTACTGGTTCAGATACCTCTTCAAACGCTTTGTTCTCGGCATTACAGGCAACTACAGCGCAGCAAATTGGTATTCCGGAAGTGTTATTGGTCGCTGCTAATACCAGCGGTGGTGTAACGGGTAAGATGATTTCTCCACAGTCGATTGCTATCGCTTGTGCAGCGGTAGGCTTAGTTGGAAAAGAGTCTGACTTGTTCCGTTTCACTGTAAAACATAGCATCATATTCACTGTCTTTGTTGGCATCATTATTACGGTTCAGGCTTATCTGGTGCCGTGGATGATTCCATAACTCCAGTGAAGGAAACGCGATGAGAATCTCCGATCAAGTGGTCATGAAATTGCAGGCATTAATTGAAGAGCGTCACATGAAAAAAGGTGACCGTTTGCCTGCTGAGCGCCAGCTTGCAACTAGCTTAGGGGTTTCTCGTCCGTCTTTGCGTGAAGCCATTCAGCAGCTTAATAGTCAAGGGGTGCTCAGTAGCCGCCGTGGCGATGGGACTTATATTCAGCAGTTACCTGAACAGTGGCCACAGCAACTGATTGTGAACCCGATTAGCAACTTGATTGAAGAAGATCCGCTGTACCGTTTTGATGTGCAAGAGGCGCGGTTATTACTTGAAGGTGGCACGGCATGGTATGCCGCATTACGTTCAACGCCCGAAGATCGAGCCAAAATTCATCATTATTTTAATGAAATTAGTCGACATCAAAATGCAGGTGACTCAGCACAGGCGGCAGTCGCAGACGCTGAATTTCATTTAGCAATTGCTGAAGCATCTCACAATGTGGTGCTGATTCAAATGATGCGTAGTCTATTTGATTTGTTGCAATACAACGTCTTGTTGGGACGTAAAAAAGTTTATAACGACCCTGTCAATGGTGACTTGCTCAGCGAGCAGCATTTTCAGGTGATGGATGCTATTGATCGTAAAGATCCCGAGGCCGCACGCCAAGCTGTTTGCGGTCATATTGAATTTGTGATTAATCATGTACGTTCTCTGAATGAAGACGAAGCTCGTCAGAAACGTGCGAACCGTTTAAATAGAGTTGATTCAAAATGATTATTTCTTCTGGCAATGATTACCGTGCTGCGGCACAACGTCGCTTACCTCCATTTTTATTTCACTACATTGATGGTGGAGCGTATTCGGAATATACCTTAAAGCGTAACGTACAAGATTTGTCAGAAATTGCATTGCGTCAACGTGTGCTCAATGACATGTCAGCGTTAAGTTTAGAGACAAAACTGTTTAATGAAACATTGTCGATGCCGGTTGCTTTGGCACCTGTAGGTTTAACAGGCATGTATGCGCGCCGTGGTGAAGTGCAGGCAGCGATGGCAGCCGATAAAAAAGGCATTCCATTTACGCTTTCAACGGTTTCGGTATGTCCGATTGAAGAAGTTGCACCTGCAATTAACCGCCCGATGTGGTTCCAGCTTTATGTATTACGCGACCGTGGTTTTATGCGGAATGCCTTGGAACGTGCAAAAGCGGCAGGCTGTTCAACACTGGTGTTTACTGTAGATATGCCTGTGCCAGGGGCGCGTTACCGTGATGCCCATTCGGGAATGAGTGGACCAAATGCTGCGATGCGTCGTTATATGCAGTCAATGTTCCATCCACATTGGTCGTGGAATGTCGGCTTAATGGGGCGTCCGCATGACTTGGGCAATATCTCTAAATATTTAGGCAAACCGACTGGGCTTGAAGACTATATCGGCTGGGTGGGGTCTAACTTTGACCCATCCATTTCATGGAAAGACCTTGAGTGGATTCGTGAATTTTGGGATGGCCCAATGGTGATTAAGGGTATTTTAGATCCTGAAGATGCTAAAGATGCCGTGCGTTTTGGTGCTGATGGTATTGTGGTGTCGAATCACGGCGGTCGTCAGTTAGATGGTGTGATGTCTTCTGCTCGTGCATTGCCTGCAATTGCTGATGCCGTGAAAGGTGACTTAGCAATTTTGGCTGACTCAGGCATTCGTAATGGTTTAGATGTGGTGCGTATGTTGGCGCTCGGTGCCGATACAGTGTTACTTGGCCGTGCCTTTGTGTATGCCTTGGCAGCAGCAGGTGGGCAAGGGGTGTCGAACTTGCTTGATTTGATTGATAAGGAAATGCGTGTTGCGATGACCTTAACGGGTGCTAAATCGATTTCGGATATTAATGCGGATTGTTTAGTACAGGCGATGAAGCTCTAATATTTTCGTATTAACTTTGATGATATTGGCACGACGGAGTCTTATCGGGAAAAGTTCAATATAAATAGCTAATTGACGTTACTTTTTTAAAAAAGTAACCAAAAACCTTTGTTTCGATGACGGTACGTCCTTGCTACCGCATCGAAACGGCGGCGTCCCTGCCGCC
The DNA here is from genome assembly GCF_000582055.1 of Acinetobacter sp. 766875. Classification (NCBI taxonomy): domain Bacteria; kingdom Pseudomonadati; phylum Pseudomonadota; class Gammaproteobacteria; order Moraxellales; family Moraxellaceae; genus Acinetobacter; species Acinetobacter sp. 766875. The sequence continues at coordinate 57,801 of NZ_JEXX01000011.1, forward strand.
AACGCGTAGCCAATTTGAATTAAATCTAACACCTAGAGATTAGCTGCTAGTGCTAAGCGTCACTTACAGCCTGCGTGGTATGAGCAAAGTTTTGTTTTTACAATGTAAATTGAAAAATGGATACAGCGAATAGGTTCTGTAAGTGACAATGGTTTTGATTACTTTTGCCAAAACAAAAGTAATGGAATTAGCTACTTTAAATATTAGTTCTAAATGGAAAAACTCCCTTGAGCTTTTCTGATTTTTAAAAAACTATGTGGTAGGGATGACCAAAAGGAAACCATCATGCAAATATTTTCTCCTCAAGCAGTGATCGAACGTTTACAAAACATTGTAGGGCGTTCGCATGTTTTGACCGATGATCAAAGCACGCGTCAGTACCGCCAAGGTCGTCGTTTTGGTGAGGGGAAAGTGCTTGCTGTAGTGGTGCCGGGCACATTGCTAGAGCAATGGCAGGTGCTTCAAGCTGCTATTGAGGCAGACTGTATTGTTATTATGCAGGCGGCCAATACAGGGCTTACTGGTGGTTCAACCCCATATGGTGATGATTATGATCGTCCTGTGTTGGTCATGAGTACGCGCCGATTAAAGGGGATTCAAGTTATTCATGATGGTAAGCAAGTGATTTGTTTGCCCGGCGCGACCTTAGATAATTTAGAGCAAATTTTAAAAGGTTATGACCGTGAACCGCATTCAGTAATTGGTTCATCCTGTATTGGTGCATCGGTACTTGGCGGTGTGTGTAATAACTCGGGCGGTGCCTTGGTACGCCGTGGTCCTGCATATACGGAACTGGCGTTATATGCTCAGGTCAATGCTGCTGGTCAATTAGAACTGGTTAATCATTTAGGGGTGAATTTAGGCTCGACTCCTGAAGAAATTTTAACTCGTTTAGAGAAGCAGCAATACCAAGCCGTAGATATTTTAGATGATAGCGAAAAACAGGCATCGGACCATCGTTATGCCCATGATGTGACTCAAGTCGATGAAGATACGCCTGCACGTTTTAATGCAGATCCGTCACGTTTGTTTGAGGCTTCGGGTTCGGCAGGTAAAGTCTGTGTATTTGCAGTGCGCCTTGATACTTATGAAAAAGTAGAGAGTAATGTCTTTTATATTGGTACGAATGATGCCGATGATTTAACTGCCATTCGTCGTTACTTACTGACCTCACTACCAAGCTTGCCGATTGCAGGTGAATATATTCACCGAGATGCTTATTTGATTGGTGAAAAGTACGGAAAAGACACATTCTTATTTATTGAGAAATTTGGTACAGCCAATGTTCCAAAAGCCTTCGCGATGAAAGATAAAGTCGATGGGTTCTTAGAACGATTTAAAATTAAGGGCTTAACGGATCATATTTTACAGGCGATTACCTTCTTTTTACCGAGTCATTTACCGAAGCGTATGACTGAATATCGAGACCGTTATGAGCACCATTTAGTGCTGCGTGTCGAAAATAATTCAAAAGCACAGACCGAGCAATTTTTAAAAGAATATTTTGCTGTGCACCAGTCAGGTAGCTATTTCGTATGTAGTGAAGAGGAAGGACGAAAGGCATTCTTACACCGTTTTGCGATTGCAGGGGCGGCAATTCGTTATCGTGATACACACCGTAGTGCAGTTGAAGATATTGTCGCGCTTGATATTGCGTTACGTCGTAATGACCGCGAATGGGTAGAGCAACTGCCAGCCGAGATGGAAAATAAAATTCTCCATAAACTCTATTATGGGCATTTCTTTTGTCATGTATTCCATCAGGACTATATTCTTAAAAAGGGCCATGACCCTTTAGAAATGGAACATCAAATGTGGAAGTTACTCGATGCGCGCCGTGCTGAATATCCAGCAGAGCATAATGTTGGGCATCTTTACATTGCCAAACCTGCATTGGCCAATTTCTATCAAAAACTCGACCCAACCAATAGTTTTAATGTAGGGATTGGGCATACCTCAAAACTGAAATATTGGGGCAAAGCTAAATCTTAATATCGATACATAAAAAAAAGGCGCCGAAGCGCCTTTTTTAGTAGGTGTCTTATGCTGCTTCTACTGATTTAGCAAGTACTTCAGCCATCGCTCTAGCAACAGTGTAAACATTTTTCATGTTTAAGCCTGCTACACAAATACGGCCACTACGTACTAAGTAGATTGCATATTCTTCACGTAAGATATCAACTTGTTCAGCAGTTAGACCTGTGTAGCTGAACATACCTTTTTGGTTTACAAGGTAGCTAAAGTCACGGTCTGGTAATGCTTTAGTAAGTTCATCTTTCAAGATGCTACGCATTTTAATAATACGCTCACGCATCTCTTTCACTTCACCTTGCCATTGTTGGTTAAGTTCAGCGTCATTTAACACTTCATCAACTAACCAAGCACCTGTTGTAGGAGGGCTTGAGTAAATACGACGTACAGTCGCTTTTAACTGACCGAATGTGCACTGAGCAGCTTCTGCATCGTCACATACGAAAGTTAAGCCGCCAACACGCTCGCCATATAAAGAGAAGATTTTAGAGAACGAGTTGCTCACAATGAAGTTTAGACCCGCTTGGTCTAAAGCACGGATTGCATACGCATCTTCTTCCATACCGTCACCAAAACCTTGGTAAGCGATGTCTAGGAATGGAATAAGGTTACGGTCTTTTAATACTGCAATCACTTGATCCCACTGTGCTGGGTTTAAGTCAGCACCCGTTGGGTTGTGGCAGCATGGGTGCAACAACACAATGCTTTGCTCAGGCAAAGTTTTAAGTGTAGACAACATACCGTCAAAATCTACACCACGTGTTTCGTTGTCGAAATATGGGTAGAAATGAGTTTTGATGCCAGCGCCATTGAAAATCGCAACGTGGTTATCCCAAGTTGGTTGGCTTACCCAAACATCTGAATTTGGGAAATAAGTTTTTAAGAAATCCGCACCAACTTTCAATGCACCTGAACCACCAAGTGTTTGGATGGTTACAGCACGGCCAGCTTTAACTGCTGGGCTGTTTGCACCAAATAAAAGGGCTTGAATTGCTTCACGGTAAGGTTTGAAGCCTTCCATTGGCAAATAAAGTTTGGTTTTACCGTTTTTAGGCTCAATACGCTTTTGCGCCTCGATAATGGTCTCTAACTGAGGAACAATACTGTCTTCGTTATAATAAAGACCAATACTCAAGTTTACTTTTTCAGAACGAGTATCAGCATTGAACTGTTCCATTAAAGAGAGAATTGGATCGCCTGCGTATGGGGGGATATGTTGAAACATCAAAAAAGTCCTTTCATTCAACAATATGCATAGTGCTGGGTTTTTTCTGTCTCGAAAAATACGCCACAACTATGTCGATGTTCAATAATGTATCAATAAAGCTACCGTGAAGCACCTGATAATTTCACTAATATCGATATTTTCTGGCTGAAAATAATAAAAAGTTTTAAAAGAAATTACGGTAAATAGATACTAATTTATAACTCATGCTTTCATTCAAGCAGATTGTCTACAATCTTGCTGTAATACATTGGTTGTAGACTAAAGTTTGAAACAAAAGATTAGAGGTCGAAAAGCAACTAAAAAAGTGCCATAAATTTATAGGTAAAATAATATTAAATAACTGTTTTATAAATACTAATTAGCAAGTGGTGTAATGCTATAAATATAAGGTGAAGTAACAGGTCAAACGATAAAAATTGACCTGATGCGTTCTGTAAAGTGTCAACAATCACCTTGATTTTTTTCATTCATACAGCTATAAAACTCATAATTGATTAAAAATTGTCGACAATATGCAAGATTTGACCTACGCACCAGAGCCATTACAAAGTCAGGGAAGAACACTGACCGAGCATGTATTTAAGCAAATACAGACGGCGATTGTTTTGGGTCAAATCCCGGCAGGTAGCAAAATTTCTGAACCTGAACTGGCACGCACTTATGGCATTAGCCGTGGGCCTTTGCGTGAAGCGATTCATCGCCTTGAAGGGCAGCGTTTGGTTGAGCGAACTGCACATGTGGGCGCGCGCGTGGTTTCGCTCTCACTGCAACAGTTCAAAGAGCTTTACCAAATTCGAGCTTCTTTAGAAGGTTTGGCTTGCAAACTTGCGGCACAGCATATTGATAAAAAGCAAATTTTGGCGCTACGTGATGTTTTGCGTATGCATGCCGAAGATGAAAACTTTAAAGCAGGTAAGGGATATTACTTGCAAGAAGGACAGGACGATTTTCACTACTGCATTATCAAAAGTAGTGGCAATAAAACCTTAGAAAAAATGCTATGTGATGAGCTTTATCACCTCATCCGTATGTACCGAATTCAATTTTCAAACACACCCGATCGACCGAGCAAAGCTTGGGACGAACACATCCGTATTTTAGATGCAATTGCAGAAGGCGATGGAGAACTTGCCGAGCTGCTCATGCATCGACATATCAATGCTTCTTACAAAATTATTGAGCAAACACTGCTACAAGCACAAGGAGAACATAACAATGGCTAAACAATCCGCAGGTCAGCTATTTCGCGATGCAGTAGCCCAAGAAAAGCCATTACAAGTGGTTGGAACCATTAACGCCAATCATGCACTTTTGGCAAAACGTGCAGGTTATAAAGCGATTTACTTATCAGGTGGTGGTGTAGCCGCTGGTTCTTTAGGTTTACCTGATTTGGGAATTAGTAACCTTGATGATGTGTTGACCGACGTACGCCGTATTACCGATGTATGTGATCTTCCATTATTGGTTGATGCCGACACAGGTTTTGGTGCTTCTGCATTTAACATTGCCCGTACTACAAAAGCACTCATTAAGTTTGGTGCTGCGGCAATGCACATTGAAGATCAAGTGGGTGCAAAACGTTGTGGTCACCGTCCGAACAAAGCCATTGTGACTCAAGAAGAAATGGTTGACCGTATTAAAGCAGCGGTTGATGCGCGTGGTGATGACAGCTTCGTGATTATGGCGCGTACCGATGCGTTAGCGGTTGAAGGCTTACAAGCGGCAATTGACCGTGCGGGTGCCTACATTGAAGCGGGTGCAGACATGTTGTTCCCTGAAGCAATTACCGAGCTTGATATGTACAAGCAATTTGCTCAGAAGACTGGCGCACCAATTTTGGCAAATATTACCGAGTTTGGTTCTACACCACTGTTTACTACTGAAGAGTTAGCATCTGCCGATGTAAGCCTTGCGCTTTATCCACTTTCTGCTTTCCGTGCAATGAACAAGGCAGCCGAAACTGTGTATGAAACCTTGCGCAAAGAAGGCACGCAAAAGAATGTGGTTGATATTATGCAAACGCGTAAAGAGTTATATGAACGCATTAATTACTACGCGTTTGAAGACTACTTAGACAACGCATTTGCTAAAAAGAAGTAATAAATTAAAAAGTTGATTAATTGGAATCTGATACTCGGAGGCGTCATCTGCAACTGTTTGAGACAGGACTACATTTTTTAAAAATGGTTCTGCGATAGATAGGATATTCGATGGTTGTGGACGAGTTTTGCAGATGACAATGGTTTTGCCTACTTTTCCCGAAAGAAAAGTAGGTCGAACCGAAGGTTAATCCTGAAATAACAAGTGAAAATGGTACGACTCCGTCGTGCTTAATAAATAAATTCAGATAGATAGGAAAGGACAATCTTATGAGCTCAAATGAAACAACAACAGGCTTCAAACCAAAAAAATCAGTTGCACTTAGCGGACAAGTTGCAGGCAACACAGCACTATGTACCGTAGGACGTAGCGGTAACGACTTGCACTATCGTGGCTATGACATTCTTGACCTTGCAGCGGGTAGCCAGTTTGAAGAAGTTGCTCACTTGCTCGTACACGGCAAATTACCAAACAAAGCTGAACTCAAAGCGTATAAAGCAAAATTAAAAGCACTCCGTGGCTTACCAGCAGCACTTAAAACTGCACTTGAGCAATTACCACCGTCTGCACACCCAATGGATGTGATGCGTACAGGTGTTTCAGTGCTAGGTTGTTTAACTCCAGAACACGAAGACCATAATGAAGCTGGCGCAAAAGACATTGCCGATAAATTAATGGCAAGCTTAGGTTCAATGCTGCTTTATTGGTACCACTTCAGCAATAACGGTCGTCGCATTGAAGTTGAAACTGATGACGACTCAATTGCAGCGCATTTCTTACATTTACTTCATGGCGAAAAACCATCTGAAGAATGGATTCAAGCAATGCATACATCTCTTATTTTGTATGCTGAGCACGAGTTCAACGCATCTACATTTACGTCACGCGTGGTTGCAGGTACAGGTTCTGACATGTACTCGGCAATTACAGGCGGTATTGGTGCACTTCGTGGACCTAAGCACGGTGGTGCAAACGAAGTTGCATTCGTGATTCAACAACGTTACGACAACGCAGACGAAGCAGAAGCTGACATTCGTAAACGTGTTGAAAATAAAGAAGTCGTGATTGGTTTTGGTCACCCTGTATATACCGTTTCTGACCCACGTAACGAAGTCATTAAGAAAGTTGCGCATGACTTGGCACAAGCACAAGAGAACACCAAAATGTACCTCATCGCTGAGCGTTTAGAAGCAGTGATGAAAGAAGTGAAAAACATGTTCCCGAACCTCGACTGGTTCAGTGCGGTGAGCTATCACTTAATGGGTGTTCCAACTGCTATGTTCACACCATTGTTCGTAATTGCACGTACAGCAGGTTGGTCAGCGCACGTGATTGAACAACGCCAAGACGGCAAAATCATTCGTCCAAGCGCGAACTACACAGGCCCTGAAAACCTCAAATTCAAACCATTGGCGGAGCGTGGTTAATGAACACAAAATACCGTAAACCGCTGGCAGGCACCCAGCTTGAATATTACGACGTGCGTCAAGCCGTTGAAGATATTCAGCTAGGCGCATACGAAAAACTGCCTTACACCTCTAAAGTACTCGCAGAGCAATTGGTACGCCGTGCCGATGCCGAGAACTTAACTGCTTATTTAACGCAGTTAATTGAACGCCGTCAGGACTTGGACTTTCCTTGGTATCCTGCGCGCGTGGTGTGTCATGATATCTTGGGTCAAACTGCATTGGTTGACCTTGCAGGTTTGCGTGATGCGATTGCTGACAAAGGCGGTGACCCATCTAAAGTTAACCCAGTTGTGCCGACTCAGCTTATTGTCGACCACTCTTTAGCGGTGGAATATGGTGGTGCTGACCCAGACGCTTTTGCAAAAAACCGTGCTGTTGAAGACCGTCGTAACGAAGACCGTTTCCACTTTATTGAGTGGACCAAAACTGCATTTAAAAATGTCGATGTGATCCCTGCGGGGAACGGCATTATGCACCAGATTAACCTAGAGAAAATGTCTCCGGTCATTCAGGCGCGTGATGGCGTGGCATTCCCAGACACATGTGTAGGTACAGACTCACACACGCCACATACAGATGCTTTGGGCGTAATTTCTGTGGGCGTGGGTGGCTTAGAAGCTGAAAACGTAATGTTAGGCCGTGCATCTTGGATGCGTCTGCCAGACATTATTGGTGTTGAGTTTGTAGGTCAGCGTCAAGCAGGCATTACTGCAACAGATATCGTACTTGCTTTAACAGAGTTCTTGCGTAAAGAGCGCGTAGTGGGTGCTTACCTTGAGTTCTTTGGTGAAGGTGCTGACAGCATGTCTGTAGGCGACCGTGCAACCATTTCGAACATGACACCAGAGTATGGCGCTACTGCTGCGATGTTCTACATCGACCAAAACACAATCGACTACTTACGCCTCACAGGTCGTGAAGATACTCAAGTGGCATTGGTTGAACAGTACGCAAAAGAAATCGGCCTTTGGGCATCTGACATGTCCAAAGCAGAGTACCCACGTGTACTACGTTTTGATCTATCGACAGTCACACGTAACATTGCTGGTCCATCAAACCCACATGCACGTGTTTCAACTGCGGACTTAAAAGAAAAAGGTATTGCGGGTGTTGTTGAAAACCGTTCTGATGGCTTAATGCCAGATGGAGCAATCATTATTGCTGCAATTACTTCATGTACCAATACGTCTAACCCGCGTAACACTGTGGCGGCAGGTTTGTTGGCTCGTAAAGCAAATGAGCTAGGTTTAGTTCGTAAACCTTGGGTGAAATCATCATTTGCACCGGGTTCAAAAGCTGCTGCACTTTACCTTGAAGAAGCAGGTGTTCTAAAAGACTTAGAACAACTTGGTTTTGGTATTGTGGCTTACGCTTGTACGACGTGTAACGGTATGTCGGGGGCATTAGATCCAGTCATCCAACAAGAAATTATTGACCGTGACTTGTACGCAACAGCAGTACTGTCTGGTAACCGTAACTTCGATGGTCGTATCCATCCTTATGCAAAACAAGCATTCTTGGCATCTCCACCGCTTGTTGTGGCGTATGCAATTGCGGGTACCATTCGTTTTGACATCGAAAAAGATGCGTTAGGTCATGACAAAGAAGGTAACCCGATTTACCTCAAAGACATCTGGCCATCTGACGATGAAATTGATGCCTTAGTTAAAGAAGCCGTGAAGCCTGAACAGTTCCGTAAAGTCTACATTCCAATGTTTGACTTGGGCGAAGTTGAACAAGCGAAGAGCCCACTTTACGACTGGCGTCCGCAAAGTACATACATCCGCCGTCCACCATATTGGGAAGGGGCGTTGGCTGCACCACGTACTTTGGCGAACATGCGTCCGCTTGCGATTTTGGGTGACAACATCACCACCGACCACTTGTCGCCTTCAAATGCGATTTTGATGGACTCGGCTGCGGGTGAATATCTTCACAAAATGGGCGTACCAGAAGAAGACTTCAACTCATACGCAACGCACCGTGGTGACCATTTGACTGCACAACGTGCAACATTTGCCAACCCGAAACTCTATAACGAAATGGTGGTTCGTTCAGACGGTACCATTAAGCAAGGTTCAAAAGCGCGTGTAGAGCCAGAAGGCGAAGTGATGCGTATGTGGGAAGCGATTGAAACCTACATGAACCGTAAGCAACCGTTAATTATTATCGCGGGTGCTGACTACGGTCAGGGTTCAAGCCGTGACTGGGCTGCGAAAGGTGTACGCCTTGCAGGTGTTGAAGCGATTGTGGCAGAAGGTTTTGAGCGTATTCACCGTACCAACTTGGTGGGTATGGGCGTGTTACCACTTGAGTTTAAACCGGGTGTAAACCGTAAGACTTTGAAGCTAGATGGTACTGAGCTTTATAGCGTGATTGGTAATATCGCGCCACGTTCGACTTTAACTTTAGTGATTGAACGTGCCACAGCAGATGGTAAAGAAGAGATTCTTGAAGTGCCTGTGACTTGCCGTTTAGATACAGAAGAAGAAGTTTCTGTATATGAAGCGGGCGGTGTATTACAGCGTTTTGCGCAAGACTTTTTAGAAGGCCAAGTGGCTTAGCCATTAAAATAACTAAATAAGCCCCATAATAGTGGGGCTTATTTGTTGAAAAAATAAAATTAATATAATATAAATCAAACTTATATTTAGTACTTAATAATTAAGATGAATGAGATTAATAAATTAAAAGGATTAGGTGGTTGGTTAACTTTAGTTGGGATAGCCTTAATTATTTCTCCTATTAGGCTGATTGTAACTGGTTAACAGAATTACTATCCTGTGTTTTCAGAAGGGGTGTTTAATTTATTAACTTCAGTTGACTCTCCATACTATCATCCACTTTGGAAATATTATCTTTTTTGGGAAATAGCAGTTAATATATTTTTAGTCTTAATTTCCTTTATTTTGCTATACTTATTCTTTAGAAAACATTCTATTTTTCCAAAATTATTTATATCATTTTGCGTTCTAATTATAATTCTTATTCTTGTGGATGCATCATTAATAAAATTAATATTACCTAATGAAGAAGTTTTTGATAACGATACTTCAAAGGAGCTTATGAGAAGTATCTTTTATGGAATGATTTGGATTCCATATATGTTGTTTTCTAAAAGAGTAAAAGCAACTTTTGTAGAGAAATAAATATTTTTTAAACCCACTCTAATTGAAATAATTTTATATTTTAATTTGGTTTCAAAATCATAATTGTTTTAAATAAAAAAAAGCCCGACATCCTGTCGGGCTTTTTCGTATTTGGTTGCTAGATATGACTCCTGTCGTATCTCACGATCCTGATGCATGAACCTATTATTGTTGTTTTATGTTCCGGAACATCCTGTTCCTGTATGAGTTCATATTAGAAAAAAAGCAGGGGACAGCCAATCCGCTAAATCCCTAAATCTGTGTAAGATAAATCGTACAAATAACATTTTTTGCATTTATGCCATCATCATCGGGCGAAATGGACAATTGACATTCACTCTAACTGGGTTATATTCCTGTTTAATATATATACGATTATAGGAATGTAATCATGGTAACAGCTGGCGAAAAACCCGGAACAGGCTTCTATTTCTGTGCTCAGTGCGGACATAGAGTGTTTTTAGAAATTAACACAGACCCTTTACCACCTTGCACGAAATGCTACTGCACGCAATTTAAACGTTAAGAATGAAATAATATTTGCGTTCGCATTTAACAAAAAGCCCTGTCACCCGATGGGGCTTTTTGTTAGTTTAAAAATAAGACTTATATAACAAGACCCGTGATGGGCATGAAAAGGAAACCATTATGGAAACAATATTGGGTTTATGTATTGGTGTGGGCCTGAGCGCTGCCTGCGGTTTTCGGGTGTTTGTGCCGCTACTGGTCATGAGCATTGCCACCATGATGGGATGGTTTGAGCCATCGAAAGGTTTTGAGTGGTTAGCTCTGCCATCGGTGTGTTTGGCTTTAAGTGTGGCAACGGTATGTGAAATTGCAGCCTACTATATTCCGTGGGTCGATAACGCCTTAGACACAGTCGCAACCCCTGCGGCGATGATCGCGGGTACGCTCACCACGATGGCTGTGAGTAGTGGGGAGATGTCTCAGTTTGCCAGTTGGGCAGCAGCGATTATTGTCGGTGGTGGCACGGCTGGTGTGGTGCAAATGAGTACAGTTGCTGCACGTGGTGTTTCGACTGCAACCACAGGTGGTTTAGGGAATTTTGTCGTTGCGACAGGTGAGTGGATTGGAGCGATCTTACTTTCGGTTTCAGCTATGCTGGTGCCTGCGCTTGTGGCAATAGTGGTGCTGATTGCGGTTATTTGGGTGGTGCGTTGGATTCGCCATAAAAAGCAAAAACAGGTGCATACCCCGCTATAAGTGTATGTAAATATCAGTTTTAATAAGCATAAAAAAGAAACTGAAGTTGCTAATAATAAAAAAGCCCGTAAAACTGAAGAAAATAATATGAAAAAAGAGGGTTATCATATAGATGAGAGCTATATAGACCCAGACATTTGGCCTTATGTAAAATAAACTGTAAGAAGCGTAATTGATTACGCTTCTTCTCTCATAAAAAATAATTTAAGCAGTTTGAATGGCTCTCCACAAAGAGAAACAGTTTCTTGTTTATGTTGATGTAAGTACCAGAACTGCTCCGCAACCGTTTCTGGATGGATCGTATAAGTTTTATCTTTAGCTTCAGGTGTTTCATCTGCAAAACCATTTACAATCCTTAGCCCACATAAACATTTGAGTCAGCAAGACTATGAGCCAGTAAGTTAGTGGTTTTGTATTGAGCAGCAGCGGTAGTTGCTAAGGATGAATATTCTTTAGCAACCAAGTCGATGCCCACTGCATCGAAAGCAAAATTCCGTTTGTTGATAAAATACTGCCATGATTCTTTTCTAAATCACCAGAGCAAATATTGCAAGCCGAATTAAAAAAGGTTCAAGTAAAATGAAATTTTTATCATGTATATGGATATTTTTATTATTTGGTTGTACTTCTAAAAACATAGATTCTCAATCTACCGATATTAATTTTGGAAAATTTAAATATTTTCAATCTATGTATAGTAGAGAAAAAACATACCAAGGTTTTGTTACAAGCTCTTCTTCTTTAAAAGAAATTTCTGGGAAAAATGCATTTCCTATTTCTAAGCTAAATTGTTTGGAAAATCAGTTTATGGTAAGAGGTGGAGTAGACTTAGATTCAGAAGAAATTAATAATCAATTATATAAATATATGGTACATGTCGAAATATGTAAAAATGATGATTGTTCAGTCGATATTAAAAAAGCAAAAATTAATACTGAATGCAGAATTGAATTAAGCAAAAATTACTCAAATGATGCTTATCAATCAAATAAAGCAAAGTTGACGAATGCTAATTTTGAATAAAATGGATGTATAAATATTTTTTAATTGTGCTCAGCCTTTATGGATGTACAGGAAAATATACACCATCTGGGTACTTCAAAGTTTCCGAAGATGAATCCATGAATGTATGTATTGATAGGAACCAGTTAGAAAAATTGTTAACTAGCAATATGTCTTGTAGAGTAGTTTTTGGTGGCTTATTACAAAGCAGTAAAGTTATGGTAGATAATATTCTGATATCAAAAGAAGCTGTAAGAAAATCCAATTTTCAATAGAGTTTTAAATGAAAAAATTTCTTTACCTATTAGGGCTAATTTTTTTAAGTGGATGTAGTGAAAAAATTTCAAATTTCACAATAGAACATACTAGGAAAAGTAATGAAAAGTTAAATTTTTCTATTAATTTTAAAAACAATGAAGTTTTGGATAAAGTAAAAGAATCATCATCGAAAAAAATAGTTTGCAAAAATACTGCTAATAACAACCAAATGTTGGATGCTTATATAGATAAGATTGAAAATAACAAAATTGATGTATCTGTAGAATTCTGCTCAAATAATGATAATAGAAGCTGTGAACCTATAGATATCAGTTCAGTTAAAAAAATTAATTTAGAATGCCAAGCCATTTTCTCTGCAATGATTGGTAATGTCTCTAAATCAGAAAAATTTCCAATCGTATGGGAAGAAAAATAACTTGTTTAAAAATCTGAAGCTTAAATTAGTAACTTTGGGTGTGCCATTGTTGGTTATGACAGGGTGTGGTCACGAATATACAATTGAGCCGGAAAGGCTTCCAGTAGCCTATGTAGGTAAGGCATATAATCAGCAATTAAACATATCAGGTGGTAGAGTGATACCATATTCTTTTGAAGTTGCAACCAATTTCCCTAGTGATATGAATATCTCTATTAACCCAATAGATGAAAATGAAGCGGATGCTTATAACAATTTAAAAATTTCTGGAGTTCCAAAATATAAGGGAACTTTTACGATTCATGTATATGCAGGTTTTTATGCTAGTGGTGATAGGGAGCTGGATAAGACCTATGAATTTGTAGTTAAAGAATAAAAGATATTTTTAAAGAAGTGGATATGAAAAAGAATTTATTAATTACCGTACTAATTTTACTTTTTATCATACAGTCTTTATTAAATTATTACTTCTGGAGTCGTACAAAAGCACCCGAAATTCATGTTCTAGAGAAACCTCTACGAATAGCATCAAATTTTGATAACTATTCACCCTATACAATCCTTCCTGCAGGCACAGTTCTATATGATGATAGTGACTCTCTAAATCGAAGAGTTATGGTCTATTTTAACTTACAAGGTGTAGATTTTAAGTTTGAAAAACAAGATCCAAATATCTTGAAACAACCTAGCGAAGTCAGTGCTATAAGGTCAGCAGACTTACCAGATTTACTAAAAGAAGTTCCTCTGACTAAAAAAGATATTTATTTAATTATTAAGCATGATGAAGAAATAAAAGATTCTGTACGTTCTATTCTCTTTAAAACATACAAAATTGATCCTTCAGACTATGAGAAATAATTAAAGAACTCGGATGCATACAGACATCAATTTAAAAACGAGAAGAAGCGAGCCTGTAAATTATTTTGTGTAAGTTCCATTTTTTATAAATGATCTTTTAATCGATCATCGAACTGAATCGTAAACCAATTCATTGCTAAACGCCAATTTTGAATTGGCATCGTCCATTTCTTCGCAGCATTTGATGTTGCTAAGTAAATGACCTTCTTTACTGAGTCATCAGATGAAAAGATTTTCCTTTTCTTCGTTGAATGGCTTATTACGCTATTCAACGACTCAATCGCATTTGTTGTATAAATAGCATGACGTATTTCGGCTGGATAGCTAAAGATCGTTCGGATATTTTCCCAATTGGCCCGCCAGGATTCTCCAATTTTGGGATACTGGTGATTCCATTGATCACAGAAGATGTCTAGGGACTTTAAAGCATTTTCCTCTGTACTTGCCTGATAAATCGCTTTCAGACCCGACGTAACAGCCTTGTAGTCTTTCCAGCTTACAAATCTCAGGCTATTGCGTACAACATGCACAATACACAGTTGAATATCAGTATGAGGGTAAACAGAGGCTATCGCGTCAGGAAAGCCTTTTAATCCATCTACACAGGCAACAAGAATGTCCTGTACTCCTCGATTTTTTAGCTCTGTCATGACTGACAGCCAGAATTTGGCACCTTCTGTCTGAGCAATCCACATACCCAGTAATTCTTTTTGCCCATCCATATTGATGCCTAAAGCAAGGTATACGGACTTGTTAATCACATTGGAGTGCTGACGGACTTTGACAACAATACAGTCAAGATAGACAACAGGATAAAGGCTATCTAAGGCTCTATTTTGCCACTCAGTCACTTGCTCAATCACAGCATCGGTAACTTTGCTGATGAGAGATGCTGACACATCGGCATCGTACATTTCTTTGAAGAAGGCTACAATTTCCCTATTAGTCATTCCTTTTGCATACAGTGAGAGGATTTGGTCATCCATACTGGTGATGCGTGTTTGGTGCTTTTTGATAATTTGTGGCTCAAATGAACCTTCTCGATCACGGGGAATATCTAAAGCCAGTTGTCCATCTTGAGTTGTAATGGTTTTAGAACTAAACCCATTACGGCTATTTGAGCCTTTCTTGGGCTGATGCTTTTCATAACCGAGATGGTCTGAAAGTTCAGTATTGAGTGCAGTTTCAATCATGAATTTTTTAAAGACTGCTGTCATTTGGTTTAAGTCTTCTGGTGTTTTTAGACCTTTAGCCAATTCGGCAGCCATACTTTTGATTGTTGCTTCATCCATGTGAAGTACCTTTTGTAATTATCCTCTGAAGGATAAATGAAAATTAAGTACTTACACAAAATTTAGAACAGTCCCGAAGAAGCCTAATTGATTACACTTCTTCTCTCATGAGAAATAGTTTAAGCAGCTTGAATGGCTTCACCACACAGAGAAACCGTTTCTTGTTTATGTTGGTGTAAGTACCAGAACTGATCTGCAACTGTTTCTGGATGTACCGCGTAGGTTTTATCTTTTGCTTCAGGGGTTCCATCTACAAAGCCATTTACAATCACTTGGCTCACGTAAACATTTGAGTCTGCAAGACTATGAGCAAGTAAGTTGGTGGCTTTGTATTGAGCGGCAGCAGTAGTTGCTAACGATGAATATTCTTTGGCAACTAAGTCAATGCCCACTGCATCGAAAGCAAAAATTCCGTTTGTCGATAAAATGCTACCGTGGTTCTTCTCTAAATCACCTAAGCAAGCTTGTACCGTCGCAATATAGCTCGAAACACGAATATGAAAGCTTTTAGTAAGCTCTAGTGGAGGGGTTTTTAAGATATTGCCTTCAATATCATGGAAAGCATTCCAATGAATATTTTTAATCTCTCCTAATTGATCTTTGATGCGTTTAATTAGGTTTGGTATATCTTCAAGAACCGCTAAATCACATGTAAAAGCGTAAGCTTCAATACCTTGTGCCTTAAGTTCTAAAATGGCTTTTTCGAGTTTTTCAGCATTACGTGCCACTAAACCGATTTTATAGCCTTCTTTACCAAACTTATGTGCTACGGCTTTGGAAATACCTGTTCCATAACCAAAAATTATAATATTGTTGTTCATTATAAAGTTCCAAGAAACCAATTATTTGGTTAGAAATAATTTATAATATGTTTTTATAATGTATTCAAGCGAAAAAATTAAATCTAAAAATAATGCAGAAAGAACAAGACAAAAATATGAAAAACAGAAAGAAGTTAGTTGGGTTTGAATACTTCGGATGATGTAGCTTTTATTAAAATTTCAAATTTATAAAAAACCTAGAGTAGTGTTTTCTGAATTGAAGAAATGTTTACTATCTATTTTCTAATAGGATCATAGAGTGATTTAATTGGTAAAATAAACCGAAAAATAGAAGTAAAGTGGAATTTAAATATAACTAATTATAGGTAAATGGGAATAAATTCTTTTAAATTTGCCTAATGGCGTAAAAAATCCCAAAAATATTAAAAATTCGCTTTTCTTAGAAAAACAATCCCGCAGGGTGCTGGCTAAACTATATCTCAAGGGTGTGATAGGGATCGAAAAGAGTAGCATGCACCAAAACGTATAACGTTAGTGTGTACTCACCCAAAAGGTCTCGATTCGGCTTAGGACGCTATAGATCAAAAGTTTATAGGCACAAGGTTATAGCTTACAAAGTTATGATTGTTGAAGTAAACCATAGATGTTTTCCCTTGACACCCTAAAAAATTCTCTATAATAAAAACTATACTTTACAAGAATATAATTTATGAATAAGCCTTATCTTTCTGCTTTACCTAGCGACAGTCAAATCTCATCTCAATTAAACAATGCTTACTTTCACGACTCGTGGAGTATTGTGCTTGGTCAGCCCGACCTGAATGTATTTGGGCAACTTATTAAACTGTTCCATCACACTCCAGAGTGGGTAGAGTGGAGCATGAATATGCGTAATAAAATTACTTCAAAGATTGGGCTTAAAGACTTAGGAAGTTTTAAGCAAATTGATTCGAATAAAAAAGAAAATGAGTATGTCACAGGCGACCGAATTGGAATTTTCACCTTACGGCAACGTACCGAAAATGAATTAGTGATTGGAGATGATGACAAGCATTTAAATGTGACTTTATCTATTTATAAGAATGAAAAGACTCAAGTACTGACGGTAACCACAGTGGTACATATTAAAAATTGGCTGGGAAGACTCTACATGGTTCCGGTGATTCCTGCACATCGAAAAATAGTGCCAGCAACTTTACAAATATTGGGTTAAAGCATTATTTTTATTTACGATGTTGTCGCCTGAAATCATTTATATAATATCCTTATTATTATAATTGCGAGCTGAATAAGATGGAGAATAAAAACCAGTGTCGCCAATGCGCCGTATGCGGAAAGAATTTCCCGTTAAAAGATCTGGTTTCGGGTGAAGTCATTCGGAATGTGATTAGCGATGAAATTATCCAAGATCATCCAGATTGGAATTACTCAAGCTTTATTTGTCGGGCCGATCTGGCAGATTATCGAATTAAATATGTGCAGTCGCTATTACGCTCGGAAAAGGGTGAGCTATCTAACCTAGAAAATGAAGTAATTGGCAGTATGCAACGCCATGAGCTAATTAGCCGAAATACAGAGTCAGATTTTGATCAAAACTGGACGTTTGGAGAAAAACTGGCAGATAAAATCGCGTCATTTGGTGGAAGTTGGTCTTTCCTTATTTGTTTTGCGATCTTTTTAACAGGTTGGATAGTATTAAATACAGTCGTGATGGTAGTCCGTCCTGTCGACCCTTATCCTTTTATTTTG
The DNA here is from genome assembly GCF_000582055.1 of Acinetobacter sp. 766875. Taxonomy (NCBI): domain Bacteria; kingdom Pseudomonadati; phylum Pseudomonadota; class Gammaproteobacteria; order Moraxellales; family Moraxellaceae; genus Acinetobacter; species Acinetobacter sp. 766875. The sequence continues at coordinate 75,379 of NZ_JEXX01000011.1, forward strand.
CTGAATTTAGTGTTGTCATGTTTAGCGGCAATTCAGGCACCTATTATTATGATGAGTCAAAATCGTCAAGAAGCCAAAGACCGTTTGCGCTCTCAACATGACTATCAAATTAATTTAAAAGCCGAGCTTGAGATTCGCCATTTACATGAAAAAATGGATCATCTTTTATCGCATCAGTGGGAAAGGCTTGCACATATTCAAGAAATTCAGCTCGATCTTTTAGCGGAAATGAATAAAAAACGATAAAGATTTTTCGAGTTTCACGTGGAACATGTTGATAGCTTATAGATTGTTTTGCGGTAGGTCTGAAATTTCTTTATGATTTGCCGCCATGCTCTATTGCTGTTTCTACGACTATGCCTTTAAACGACAACTTTGTTTATGCTCCACCACAAGATCCGCTTTCAATTTTATTTGAAGATGACGATTTGATTGTGGTTGATAAACCTGCGGGTTTGTTGTCGGTCATGGGCCGGTTACCTGAGCATCATGACAGTGCTTATTTAAGGGTGCTGGAAAAGTTCCCTTTGGCTAAAGTGACGCATCGTTTAGATATGGCAACGTCGGGCCTACTTATGTTTGCCAAGCACCGTGATGCAGAAGTCGCGGTAAGTAAAATGTTTCAGGCCAGAACAGTCAAAAAGCATTATATTGCTTTGGTGCAAGGTCAAGTAAAGCAAGAGGGCAGTGTTGAAGTTCCACTCATTACCGACTGGGAAAATCGCCCAAGACAAATTGTACATTTTGAATTAGGCAAACATGCCAAAACCTTGTTTCAACCGCTCGTTTATGATGAAAAAACAGATCAAACTCGGGTGTTACTTGAACCAGTCACAGGGCGTTCACATCAGCTACGTGTGCACATGATGCATATTGGCCATCCGATTATGGGAGACAAGTTGTATCACCCTGAACCTAAACGTTTTCATTTAAGCCGTATGGCCTTACATGCTGCGTATTTGGCTTTTCAACATCCATTGAAAGGAACCGATGTAGTGATTGAGTCGCAAGTGCCTTTTTAAAAAATTAAAATTTGATGCAATTCGCAACTGAATACATATCCAAACTGCAATAAAAGTCGGTTATTCTTGATGTCGAATAATACAAATTAGAGCAACAACAAGGACAATCTAATGAATCGCGACTACGAACAATTTCCCGATGACGATAACGGCAATGTACTTTGGCAAATGGTTGAAGATGGGGATGACTTAACAGAGCTGCATGAAATTGAATTTTCAATTGCTTTTCATGATCAAAAAAATGCAGAGCAATGTGCACTTTATTTACTTTACCAAGAACAAAAAGTTTCTCTTTTTCAAGATGACTCTGTTGAGCCGAATGAATGGGTAATTACCATCTTTGTGAATATGGAACCTGAGTATTCAGATATTGTTGACTTGGAACAATGGTTTGCCAGCATCGCTGAAAAATTTCAGGGTGAATATGATGGTTGGGGCTGCATGGCCTATGTCTTCGAAGAAGAGAGTGAGGAAGATGACCTGTTACAGTAAGGTCTAAAATAGTAGGAGATAATCATGAGCTTATCTCAGAAACAAATTGCGGTACGGTTTCTAGAACTTGCCGCAGCAGGCGAAGTCGATGAAGCCTATAGCAATTACACTGCGCCTAATTTCAAGCATCACAATCCTTATTATGCGGGTGATGCGACTTCTTTGAAGGAAGGGATGCGTGAAAGCGCGGCTGAAAATCCCAATAAAGTCTTTAATGTTCAACATGTCATTGAAGATGGGACTTTGGTCGCCGTGCATTCGAAACTTGAAATGCAAATGAATGACAAAGCCACCATTTTGGCTGTGGTTCATATTTGCCGTTTTGAAAATGGAAAAATTGCGGAGCTTTGGGATATCGGGCAAATACAGCCCGAACAGCTTGTAAATGAAAATGGCATGTTCTAATAAAAAAGCCCGAAAATAATTCGGGCTTTTTTATTTTATAGATAAATTAAAACTTCCACTGTGCCGAAATTGAAGCATTCAATGGTTCACCCGGCTGAACCCATAAATCGCTATAGCTTGAGACATAGTAGGTTTTATCAAATAGGTTGTTTACGTTCAGTTGATAGCGTAAGCGGTCAGATGGAGCATAGTAAGCATTTAAGTTTACGAGGGTATAGCTTGGTAAATTAAAGCCATTATCAAGGTTATGTCCGCTACGCTCGCCTACATAGGTAAGGTTGGCACCTACACCTGCTTTTGTTGAGCCTTCTTGTAGAAACTCATAATTGGTACTTACAGCACCTTGGTGTTTTGGAACATTACTTAGACGTGCACCTTTTGCCAAGTCTTGGTCTTTTTCAATTTGAGCATCGGTATAGCTATAGTTGGCATTGACGAACCAGCGGTCAGTGATTTGGCTATTTAAGTCAAACTCGATTCCTTTACTGCTGACTTCACCTGCTGCGGTTTGAAAGTTACTGTCGATTGGGTCAGTTGTGAGTACATTTCGTTTTTTCATTTTAAACAGAGCGAGACTCAGCACACTTTGGTCGTTTATTTTATATTTGGTACCGACCTCATAGCTTTCGCCTTTTTCAGGAGCGAAGGTTTGTCCATTTCGGTTCATACCACTATTCATGGCAAATGAGCGGCCATAGTTTGTATAAAATGCCCACTGGTCAGAGGCTTTAAAATTTACTCCGAAACGTGGACTATTTTGGTGAAGCGTCTGGTTGCTTTCAGTCTGAGTCAGGTGATTTTTAAAGTCTTGTTCGACCTGATCAAAACGGTTGCCAAATAGCACACTCCACTCGTCATTAAAAAAGATCTGATCTTGTACATTAAGCGCAAAGTAACGCTGCTGTTCTTTTGTATTGGTAAATGGTGCTAGGTTTGGTAAATATTTGCCATATTCAGGTTGGTAAATATCAATTGTGTTAGGCATGCTAGCACTATGATTACGACGAAGCTGGTTTTGTTTGTAGTCGAGTTGACCAAGTTCGGTTGAAAGTAAAATTTCATGGCGAGCCCAAGACGTATCAAGCTTGCCAAGTAACTCTGTCTGAGCCAGCACATCTTCGCTTGTATAATCACGATAGCGACGTTGACGCTCTAAAGTACGTCCATCGGCTTGCATACGCCGTGGCTCGGTTGCAAAGCCGACCATTTTAGCGTCTTTATAGCTAACCGCACTATTTAGCTTCCAGTCAGGGTTAAATTCGTGACTCAGACGTAATTGGTAAAAGTAATCTTTTATTTTTAAATCGCCATCGTCAGGTTCACCTGTAAAGGTTTTCGGGTCCATCACAAACTGATGATTGACTGTGCTTACACCACGGTCAAAGGTTCCTTTATGCTCTGTAAATTCACTGTCAAAGTCGAGTTGCGTTTGGTCTGAAATTTTCCATGTGAGCTGTGGTGAAAAGAACCAGCGTTCACTGCTGACATGATCACGAAAGCTTTGATTATCTTCGTGAGCCACTGCTACACGATAGGCCAGTTCATCGTTTATAGGCGCCGTGTGTTCCAGACTAATTCGATATTGTTCTTGGGTATTGGCACGTAGGTTAACTTCACTTTCGCTTTCCCACTGTGGTTTTTTACTGTTGAGGTTAAGCAAACCACCTGTTTCGCCGCGACCATATAAAGCCGCCATAGGCCCTTTTAAAAACTCTAAAGATTCAATATTTACGACATCTTTAGGAGCGCTAATCCCTCGGTTGACACTCAAGCCGTTACGGATCATAGAGGCACCTAAATTGGGGTCGGTACTAAAACCACGGAAAGAGTAATTATCCCAAAAGCCGCCACCAAAACTGTTTTGATGAAAAACCCCACTCACCAAGCTTAATGCGTCATCAATCCGTTGAACGTCTTGTTGTTCTATCATTTGTTTTGAAACATAAGCACGGTTAAAAGGGACATCTAAAACATCGTGAGCAAATTTAGTCGCCGAGCTATTTTGGCTCATACCTTCTTGGGTACTTTCAGCCTGAACGCGTATGGTCTCAAGTACCGTTGACGTTTCTTCTGCCCAAGTGAATGTCGATATAAATGATAGACCCAACGAAGACAACAATCCTAATTTGTGTTGCATAAATAATCAGCCATAAAAGACAAAAGAACCATAATGTAATAGTATAACGTTACATTATTTTATTGATTACTGCTATGTCTTTAGAAAAAAATATTGAACGTTTACAGTCGATTGATGCATTGCGTGGTTTGGTTATCCTCATTATGTTGCTCGACCATGTAAGAGAAACTTTCTATTTACATAAACAGGTTACCGATCCAATGGACGTAACAGTAACAGAACCAGCATTATTTGGCAGTCGTTTATTGGCCCATATTTGTGCTCCGGTTTTTGTACTTTTAACCGGTATTTCTGCATTTTTATTTCAATCAAAAAAACAGGACTTACAACAAACGCGTACCTTTCTATTAAAACGCGGCTTATTTTTAATTGTGTTAGAGCTTACGCTGGTGAACTTTGCATGGACAGCAACTTTTCCACCCGAAGTCATTTATTTACAGGTGATTTGGGCAATTGGTATTAGCATGGTGGTGCTAGCTTGCTGTGTAAGTTTGCCTTTGCCAATTCTTGCTGGTATAGCGTTGGTGATTATTTTTGGGCACAACTTATTAGATTCTGTGCACTTCTCACAAGGCATTCTACAAAATATATGGTTCGTTTTACACGAACGTGGCTGGCTTGAGTTTGCGGGCATTAAGCTTCGCACAAGCTATCCGGTTTTACCTTGGATTGGTGTGATTTTATTGGGCTACGTATTAGGCCAGTTGTTTAGTTCAAAATATACAGCAAAGCAAAGAGGCCGCGCTTTACTTAGTTTAGGTTTCGCAAGTATTGGGTTGTTTGTTTTACTACGTTTTATCAATGTTTATGGTGACCAGCCGTGGCAGCATTTTGAGTCATTACAACTGAGCCTCATGAGCTTTTTTAACCTCACCAAGTATCCGCCGTCTTTACTGTTTATTTTGCTAAATGTTGGGATCGGATTAATTGTACTGACTGCTTTTGAACGTATGCAGCAATACTCATTTCTAAAACCATTGGTTGTATTTGGCTCGGTGCCGATGTTCTTTTATTTACTGCATTTATATGTGCTGAAACTGATGTATGTATTTGCGCTAAGTATGTGGGGAGCTAACTATGGAAGTTATTTGTCGGTCAGCCATGTGTGGATGCTGTGGTTAATCACAATTGTGCTGTCTTTTGCACTCTATCCAGCAGTTAAATGGTTCTCTAAGTTCAAGCACCAAAACAAACATATTTCGATTTTAAAATATTTCTAATTTCCAAAACGTAAGTAAAGCGAGTTCAATAATGCTCGCTTTACTTGCTTACATCTAAATACAGAGTTTCTTTCACTTCTTCCATGACCACATAACTGTGTGACGATGCCGAAGCGGGAAGTTTCTTTAATAGATCTCCCAATAAGCGACGGTATGCGCTCATTTCTTTTAAACGCGCTTTTACAAGGTAGTCAAATTCACCTGAAATAAGATGACATTCGAGTACTTCAGGAATCTCAACGAGATCTCTGGCTACTTGATCAAATACATCGCCAGATTTGGCAGATAACTTAATTTCTAAAAAGACCAGCAGGTTACGGTCAACGTAGGCGGGGTTTAGCCGTGCGTAATAACCCATAATAATGCCATCGCGCTCAAGGCGTTTTACTCGCTCTGAACAGGGGGTGGTAGAGAGGTTGACTCTCGATGCCAATTCACTAATCGCAATTCGTCCTTCACGCTGCAAAATGTCCAGAATCATGCGATCTATACGATCTAACGGGCGCATAGATATTTCCTCTTTTTTTAAAATTCTCGCGAGAAAAACATAAAATTACCTAGATTATAGCCTAAAAAACAGTGAAATAAACTATTGAAGCAGAAATATACTAGTGAAATAAACTGGTGTGCGTGAGGGAATGGAAATGCGCGTAATTGTTTTAGGTAGCGGCGTTATTGGAGTGGCAAGTGCCTATTATCTGGCTCGACAAGGAGCCGAGGTTACTGTTCTTGATCGCCAGTCAGGTCCTGCTGAAGAGACAAGTTTTGGTAACGCAGGTCAAATTTCGCCTGGGTATTCGACCCCTTGGGCAGCACCAGGAATCCCTTTTAAAGCTGTGAAATGGATGTTCCAACATCACGCACCGCTTGCAATTAATTTAGATGGCAGCATGTGGCAATTACAGTGGATGGCGCAAATGCTGAAAAACTGTAATCCGCAAAGTTATGCTGTGAACAAAGAACGTATGATGCGTGTGGCTGAATACAGCCGTGACTGTTTACGTGAACTCAGAAAAGATACGGGTATTCACTACGAAAACCGCGCTAAAGGTACGTTGCAGCTATTCCGTAAAGAAGCACAAATGGAAGCGGTTCAACGCGACATTAGCGTGCTTGAAGAGTGCGGCGTAAGCTACGAATTATTAAATGGTAACGAACTTGGTCGTGTAGAACCAGCGTTGGCAAATGCACAAGATAAACTCGTTGGTGGTTTACATTTACCAAATGACGAAACAGGTGACTGTTATTTATTTACCAATGCTTTAGCTCAAATTGCTAAAGAGTTGGGTGTTAACTTCCAGTTTAATCAGAACGTAGAAAAATTGATTGTTGAAGGCGATCAAATTAAGGGCGTTCAGGTCAATGGCAAGGTCTTAACCGCAGATCGTTATGTACTAGCGTTTGGTAGTTATTCACGTGATTTCTTGAAACCACTTGATCTACAGTTGCCTGTATATCCTGTGAAAGGTTACTCGTTGACGATTCCTATTGTTGACCCTGCTTTTGCTCCGCAATCTACAGTGCTTGATGAAACCTATAAAATCGCGATTACTCGTTTTGACCAACGTATTCGTGTAGGTGGAATGGCAGAGTTAAGCGGTTTCAATTTGGGTCTAAACGAAGACCGCCGTGCAACCTTGCAAATGGTGACTCAAGACTTGTTCCCGGGCGGCGATATGGCACAGGCGTCTTTCTGGACAGGTTTACGTCCAATGACACCAGACAGTACTCCAATTATTGGTGCGACTCGCTTTAAAAATCTGTTCTTGAATACAGGTCACGGTACTTTAGGTTGGACCATGGCGTGTGGTTCAGGAAAATTAATCAGTGACATCGTATTGAATCATAAGACTGATATCAGTACCGATGGCCTTTCAATTCAGCGTTATTCACACGCCCACGCAGCTTAACGGACGTTAGGAAAGTAAATCATGCCTCGTCCTATTACCGCAGTGATCCACCATCAAGCTTTACAAAATAACTTGGTGGTGGTGCGCAAGGCTATGCCAAACAGTAAGGTTTTTGCCGTTGTAAAAGCCAATGCTTATGGACACGGAATTGAACGTGTTTATGAAGCATTTAAAGCAGCAGATGGCTTTGCCTTACTTGATCTTGATGAAGCAAAACGAATTCGTGCTCTAGGTTGGACAGGTCCAATTTTATTGCTCGAAGGAGTTTTCTCTCCTCAAGATTTATTTGATTGTGTGCAGTATCAGCTTAGTTTCACCGTTCATAGTGAAGCGCAAATCGAGTGGGTAGAAAAGCATCCTTATCCGGCTCAATTTGATGTTTTCTTGAAAATGAACAGTGGTATGAACCGTCTTGGTTTTAAACCACAACATTATGTGCAGGCTTGGGAACGTTTAAATAACTTGGCAAATGTGTCCAAGATTACGCACATGACGCATTTTTCAGATGCAGATGCAGATCGTTTCGGTCAGCAAGGTATTGATTATCAAATTACTGCCTTTGAAGAAATTGTGAAGGATTTACCGGGTGAAAGATCGGTAAGTAATAGTGCGGCAATTTTGCGCTATCAAGACCAGCTCAAATCAGATTATGCCCGCAGTGGCATCATGCTCTATGGCAGCTCGCCAGATTACCCAACGCATAGTATTGCAGATTGGGGCTTGCAGCCGACCATGAGCTTACGCAGTGAAATTATTTCCGTTCAGCATTTAGAGCCGAATGAAAGCGTAGGTTATGGCTCAAACTTTGTCGCAGAGCAACCCATGAGGATTGGGATTGTGGCTTTCGGCTATGCCGATGGTTATCAACGTATTTCGCCAACAGGTACTCCAGTTTTAGTGGACTCAGTACGCACGCGTACAGTTGGCCGCGTCAGTATGGATATGTTGGCAGTCGATTTAACGGGGATTGAGAGTGCCAAAGTCGGTAGTGAAGTGGTGCTCTGGGGGCAATCAAGTACAGGCGTCATTTTACCTATAGATGATGTCGCAGTTTCATCCGGTACGGTGGGTTATGAACTGATGTGTGCTGTCACCGCCCGTGTTCAATTTATTAATCAGGTATAAGGAAATCCGAATGTCTAATTCAGATATACAAAAGATCAACACCAACGAAGTCATGAGCGCCGTGACTGTTTTTAACAAAGTGGTTTATCTGTCAGGTCAGGTGCCTAAAAATACCGAACAAGACGTGGCAGGCCAAACTCGTGAAATTCTTGCAACAATTGATGAACTTTTGGCATTAGCCAATACCGATAAATCTCGCTTGCTCTCTGCGCAGCTCTATTTGAAAAATCTTTCTGACTTTTCAACCGTAAATGCAATTTGGGTTGAATGGTTAAAAGGGTGTGTTGCTCCATCGCGTGCCACAATTCAGGCCGATTTGGTCAATCCGGATTGGCTCATTGAAATTGCCGTGACGGCAGCACAAAAGTAATTCGGCTTTACTCCAAAAACGATGATGTATCTAACAGAAGGAAGATAGATACGGTTTAACCAGTCGTTTTTTGGTGAACAGATTCAGTGACCTATGGCATACGGTTCAATTTTCGCCATAGGTTGCTGATCTTAACAAAGGAATTCAAAAAGGAATTTTAATATGACAACGGCTCGTCATTCAGATACGGAAAATTCTCCCGATCATCTGCAACGAAAACTGTCTAACCGTCATTTACAACTGATTGCAATTGGCGGTGCAATTGGAACTGGCCTATTTATGGGCTCAGGTAAAACCATCTCCCTCGCAGGTCCTTCAATTCTCTTTATTTATATGATTATTGGAGGCATGTTCTTTTTCTTAATGCGTGCAATGGGTGAACTACTCCTTGCAAATCTGCATTACAAATCTTTTGTTGATATGGCTCATGACCTGATTGGTCCTTGGGCCGGTTACTATTTGGGTTGGACCTATTGGTTAGGTTGGGTGCTGGTCGGTATTGCGGACCTTTCAGCAGTCATTAACTATTTGAGTTTCTGGTTGCCAGATGGTGCAAGTTTTTCTCCAATACAGCAGGCTATGATTAGTGCTGGCTGTGTGTTGTTTGTGATGGGTCTTAATCTCCTAACAGTACGTCTATTTGGTGAAATTGAGTTTTGGTTTGCCCTTATTAAGATTCTGGCAATTATTGGCCTGATCGGGGTAGGTGGCTATATGATTTTCAGCCATTTCCAAGCTCCGCAAGGCGCTGTTGCCAGCATTAGTAATGTCTGGTCACATGGCGGTTTATTTCCGAAAGGTACAGAAGGCTTTTTGGCAGGATTCCAGATTGCCGTTTTTGCTTTTGTCGGTGTTGAGTTGGTTGGTACGACAGCTGCTGAAACCAAAGACCCGCAGAAGAACTTACCAAAAGCAATTAACGCGATTCCGGTACGTATTATCCTCTTCTACGTGCTAGCACTATTTATTGTGATGTCAGTAACCCCATGGGACCACATTCGTGCCGATAAAAGCCCATTTGTTGAGTTATTCTTAAATGCGGGTATTCCGGTTTCTGCAATTATTATGAACTTGGTTGTTCTGTCATCGGTGATGTCTTCAATGAACAGCGGTGTGTTTTCAACCAGTCGTATGCTGTTCGGTTTATCAAAAGATGGTCAGGCACCGGGTGCTTTTGGTCGTTTATCAAAACGTGCAGTACCGTCAAATGGTTTGATTTTCTCTTGTACTTTCATTATGGGTGGGGCAGTGCTTCAGTACTTTGTTCCAAACACGATGGAGGCATTTACGTTGGCAAGTTCACTTTGTGTGATTCTATTCATTAGTGTGTGGAGTCTCATTATGGTGTGCTATTTACGCTATCGTAAATTACGTCCTGAATTACATGAAAAATCGACATTTAAAATGCCGGGTGGCATTTTGATGAGTTATGTTGTTTTGGCATTTATGCTTTTTACTTTAGTCATCTTGGCATTAGAGCCAGATACTTTGAAAGCTTTATATGTCAGTCCGGTATGGTTAGTTATTTTAGGTGTTACCTATCATGTGTTGTATAAACCACGCATGAAAAAGCTAGGACGTGAACTCGTTAACGATCATTAAGTTTTATTAAAAAGCCAATCAATCATGATTGGCTTTTTTTATTTTCATCAGTTTTTTTATCGGAATAATATTGTTTATTTTTGAATCAATAGCACAGTTTTGAGGGGGGGAGTAAAGCGACATCTAGCATTATCACATGCTAAACTCCGGCTAATCTGGTGAATCGAGATTGGATAATTAAAATTGCCGTGAAGGCAGTACATAAATAATGCAACTTAAAAAATAGGGACAAAAGATAGATCAATTAAGGAAAAAATATACTTGAACATCTTGTCCTGAGGTATAGACTCAGCAACCCACGATATACGGTTCGTTTTCTCCCTATAGGTTGCTGATTTAAATTAAGCAAAATATAAAAAGGACTTCTAATATGACAATGGTTCATCATTCAGATGAGGCAGGCTCCCCTGATCATTTACAACGGAAATTAAGTAATCGCCACTTACAGCTCATTGCAATTGGCGGCGCAATTGGTACCGGTCTATTTATGGGCTCGGGCAAAACCATCTCTCTCGCAGGTCCTTCAATTCTTGTAATCTACATGTTAATTGGTGGAATGTTCTTCTTCCTTATGCGCGCATTAGGTGAATTACTACTTGCTAATTTACATTACAAGTCATTTGTCGACATGGCGTATGACCTAATTGGTCCGTGGGCTGGCTACTATATAGGTTGGACCTATTGGTTAGGCTGGGTACTGGTCGGTATTGCCGATCTTTCTGCGGTTATTAACTATTTAAGTTTCTGGTTACCCCAAGGCGCCAGTTTTTCACCCATGCAACAAGCGATGATTAGTGCAGGCTGTGTACTATTCGTCTTAAGCCTTAACCTTCTTACAGTGAAGTTGTTTGGTGAGGTTGAGTTCTGGTTTGCGCTTATTAAGATTTTAGCCATTATAGGTTTGATTGGTGTGGGCGGCTACATGATTTTAACCCACTTCCAAGCTCCTCATGGTGACGTGGTAAGCATCAGTAACGTCTGGTCACATGGTGGTATATTTCCAAAAGGTGTAAGCGGGTTTTTGGCAGGTTTCCAGATCGCCGTATTTGCCTTTATTGGTGTTGAGCTGATTGGTACAACTGCTGCTGAAACGAAAGATCCAGAAAAGAACCTACCAAAAGCAATTAACGCGATTCCGGTACGTATTATCCTGTTTTATGTGTTAGCACTTTTTGTGGTGATGTCTGTAACGCCTTGGGATCATATTCGTGCCGATAAAAGCCCGTTTGTTGAGTTGTTCTTAAATGCAGGTATTCCTATTTCTGCAATTATTATGAACTTGGTTGTGCTGTCGTCGGTCATGTCTTCAATGAACAGTGGCGTATTTTCAACAAGCCGTATGTTGTTCGGCTTATCAAAAGATGGTCAAGCGCCGGGTATATTAGGACGTTTATCAAAACGTGCCGTACCTTCAAATGGTTTAATCTTCTCATGTATTTTCATTATGGGTGGGGCAGTGCTTCAGTACTTTGTTCCAAACACAATGGAAGCATTTACTCTGGCAAGTTCACTCTGTGTAATCTTGTTCATTAGCGTGTGGATTTTGATCATGGCTTGCTATTTACGTTATCGTAAAACTCGTCCTGAACTTCATGCTGCATCAACCTTTAAAATGCCGGGCGGCGTGTTAATGGCGTATGCGGTTATAGCCTTTTTCTTGTTTACTTTAGTGATTTTGGCATTAGAGCCAGATACATTAAAAGCGCTCTACGTCAGTCCGGTATGGGTGGTGGTTTTAGGTGTGACTTACTATGCATTCTATAAGCCGCGCATGAAAAAATTAGGCCGAGAAATCTTTTAATTATCCTTTCTCGATTTACCAAAAAGCCAATCATCATTGATTGGCTTTTTTATTAAAAGATTAATCGACCAGCAAATGTTGATATTTATCAGCTTGTTTACGCAAGTAATCCCAGACCAGTTTAATGCGCGGCTCATGCTGTAAATCAACGAAGGTCAGCATCCAGAAGGTATGGGTAAAACGAACTTGTTGCTCTAATACCTCTTCGAGCTCAGGTTTGTCATCTGCTAAAAACTTCGGCAAAATTGCAAGCCCTGCACCAGCACTCACTGCAATTTGTTGGGCCAAAATACTGCTACTGCGAAAGTTAGCATTCAGCTTTAAAGGTAAACGTTCTAGACAATACAGCTCCGGACTATACACCAGATCATCAATATAATTTACAAAGCGATGCTGAGTTAAATCTTCTAAACCACGAATCGGTGGATTTTGTGCTAGATAGCTCTGGCTGCCATAAATTTTTAAGCAGTAGTCTGATAAGCGCGTAATGATATAAGGGCCCGAGGTTGGGCGTTCAATGGATACCACAATATCTGCTTCACGATGCGAAAGCTTAATCATTTTTGGCACGGGTATTAGATCGATGGTAAGCAGTGGATACTGAATAGAGAACTCAGCCAGTAAGCGGGCTAAAAATGCAGTTCCAAAGCCCTCAGGTGTGCCAATTCGCACACGTCCTTGTAAAGGTTGATGCGGTTTTTCAATTTGTAAGAAAGCTTGTTCCATTTGCTCAACTCGAGGGACAAGTGCCATCCCTTCGAGAGTTAACTCATAGCCCGTTGCTTCACGCTTAAATAGCGTCGTACCTAAAGCAAGTTCTAGGGCCTGAATCCGTCTAGCTACCGTACTATGTTCAACACCAATAATACGTGCAGCATTGGTTAGAGTTTTAGTGCGTGCTAAAACCAGAAAAAACTGTAGATGATCCCAATCCACTTTCATTTTTGTTGTTGTCCCTGTGCATATTTGCACAACAATCGTGCATGAATTTGCGTTGGTGGTCAAAGATTTCTTTGTTAGTCTCAAATAAAACCTGAATAAAGAAAATACGTAGAAAAGTATTTTCTAATAACTGAACACAATAAAAATATGACCTACGGAGAGGTTATGAACACAATCCAGAAAATCGAATTGGACACCGCTAAATTACTTATTAACGGACAGTTTATCGAATCTAAAACCCAAGAATGGCAAGACATTATTAACCCTGCAACTCAGGAAGTGATTGGCCGTGTGCCTTTTGCAACGGTTGAAGAAGTCGACGCTGCTATTCAAGCTGCACAAGATGCTTTTACTTCTTGGCGCCAAACCCCAATTCAGGCACGTATGCGCATCATGCTTAAGCTACAAGACTTGATTCGTGCCAACATGAAAGAAATTGCACAAGTATTGACGGCTGAACAAGGTAAAACCTTGGCAGATGCTGAAGGCGATATTCAACGTGGTCTAGAAGTGGTTGAACATGCCTGTTCAGTTGGTACTTTACAAATGGGTGAATATGTTGAAGGTGTAGCACGTGGTGTAGATACATATACCTTGCAACAACCTTTGGGTGTTTGTGCGGGTATTACGCCGTTTAATTTCCCAGCCATGATCCCGCTTTGGATGTTCCCAATGGCAATCGTGTGTGGCAATACCTTCGTTTTAAAACCATCAGAACAAGATCCGTTATCAACCATGATGCTGGTTGAACTTGCGATTCAAGCAGGTATTCCAGCAGGTGTGCTGAACGTTGTGCATGGTGGCAAAGAAATGGTTGACCGTTTGTGTACCCATAAAGACATTAAAGCGATTTCATTTGTAGGTTCAACTGCGGTTGGAACACATGTTTATAACCTTGCAGGGCAACATGGTAAACGTGTGCAAGCCATGATGGGCGCAAAAAACCACGTGGTTGTTATGCCAGATGCCAATAAAGAACAAACGCTAAATGCCTTAGTGGGCGCAGCGTTTGGTGCTGCGGGGCAACGCTGTATGGCATTGTCGGTTGCAGTGATGGTTGGCGACAGTAAACAGTGGATTCAAGAGTTAGTTGAAAAAGCGAAAACTCTAAAAGTAAATGCAGGTCATGAACCAAATACTGACATTGGTCCAGTGATTTCAAAACGTGCCAAAGCGCGTGTAATTGACTTGATTAATAGCGGTGTTGAGCAAGGGGCAGAACTTCTACTCGATGGTCGCAATGTGCAAGTGCAAGGCTATGAATCGGGTAACTTTGTGGGTGCTACGATTTTTAGTGGCGTAAATACCGACATGCGTATCTATAAAGAAGAAATCTTTGGGCCGGTACTTTCAATTATTTGTGTCGATACACTCGATGAAGCAATTGCTCTTATCAATGCCAACCCATTTGGTAACGGTGTAGGTCTATTCACACAAAGCGGTGCTATTGCACGTACTTTCCAAAACTTGATTGATATCGGCCAAGTCGGTATCAACATTCCAATTCCTGTACCTGTTCCGTTCTTTAGTTTTACCGGCTCAAGAGGCTCAAAACTCGGCGACTTGGGACCATACGGCAAACAGGCTGTGCAGTTCTATACCCAAACCAAAACCATTACCAGCCGTTGGTTTGAAGATAGCCATGAAGTTGGCGGTGTAAATACAACCATTAGTTTACGTTAAGGGGATCACGGATGAATATCGCCTTTATCGGTCTAGGCAATATGGGCGGCAGAATGGCCCAAAATCTATTAAAAGCCGGACTCAAAGTTTATGGTTACGACCTCAGTGAAGTTGCTATTCAGCACTTCGCCGAGGCAGGTGGCATAGTCTGCGACAGCCCCCAGAATGCAGCTAAACAAGCAGATGTAGTCATTACCATGTTGCCTGCGGCGAAGCATGTTAAAGAGGTTTACTTGGGTGAAAATGGTGTCTTGGAAGTGCTAAAAGCAGGTAGCTTATGCATTGATAGCAGCACTATTGACCCGCAAACTATTAAAGACATTGCTGCTGTTGCACATAGCAAAAATATTAAAATTTGTGATGCACCAGTTTCTGGTGGAACCATTGGTGCTCAAGCAGGAACCTTAACCTTTATGGTGGGTGCCGATGAACAAACCTTTAACGAAGTAAAACCTGTGCTCAGCCATATGGGCAAAAATATTGTTCATTGTGGTGATGTGGGTGCAGGACAAATTGCCAAAATTTGCAATAACCTGATTTTAGGCATTTCAATGGCTGCGGTGGCCGAAGGCATGGCACTCGGTGTGAAGCTAGGCATCGACCCACAAGCATTGGCAGGGGTAATTAACACCTCAAGTGGTCGTTGTTGGAGTTCGGATGTATGTAACCCATGGCCACACATTAATGAAAATGCGCCCGCATCTCGAGGCTATCAAGACGGTTTTGCAACTCAGCTAATGCTAAAAGATTTAGGACTCGCTGTAGAAGCCGCAGGCCAAGTCAAACAGCCTGTTGTATTAGGTGGTATGGTGCAACAGCTTTATCAGCAAATGTGCATGCGTGGTAATGCCAATCTCGATTTTTCGAGCATTATTCAGCAATACCTACCACAAGAGGCATAACGGTAAAGCCAAAGGATGGCTTTAAACCAATAAATCAAACCCTGTCGTGAATAACAACAAATCCGGACTGAGGGAAAAGATATGATGGATTATCAAAATGCTGTACAGGCTTTCGATTTGGAAAGCACTGCTAAACAGATGTTGTCAGGTTCACTCGATGCACTGAACGCTTGTTATGAATGCTGTGATCGACATGCAGATGGCGACAAAATTGCGCTGTATTGGCAAGGAAAAGACGGTCGCAAAGAGCAATATACCTTCCGTGAGCTAAAAGAATGGTCGAGTCAATTTGCTAACTTTTTAAAAGCTCAAGGTATAAAAGCAGGCGACCGTATTTCAGGCTTATTGCCAAGAACACCTGAACTGATTGTAACCATTTTGGCGGCTTGGCGAATTGGTGCTGTGTACCAGCCTTTATTTACTGCCTTTGGCCCAAAAGCGATTGAGCACCGTATTCAGCTTGCACAAAGCAAGTTGGTGGTGACCGATATGGGTAACCGTAGCAAGCTCGACGAAATTGAAAAGTGTCCTGCAATTATGACGGTGGCCGATGCACAAGGTACTGCGCTTAAAGCAGGGGATTTTAATTTTTGGAATGAAGTGAAGCAGCAGTCCGATCAATGTGATCTGGTAATGCGTAACATTCAAGATCCTTTCTTGCTCATGTTTACTTCAGGTACAACAGGGCCTGCTAAACCGTTGGAAGTGCCATTAAAAGCACTGATTGCTTTTGGTCGATATATGCAAGATGCCATTGGTTTAACCGAAGAAGATTCATTCTGGAATATTGCCGACCCGGGGTGGGCGTATGGCTTGTATTATGCGATTACTGGGCCGTTATTTTTAGGTCATGCCACTTTGTTTTATGAAGGTGGGTTCAGCACAGATAGCCTATGCCAAATTGTGAAAGATTATAAAGTTAACAACTTGGCAGGTGCACCAACAGCTTACCGCATGATGATGGCAGCAGATCCGGTACAAATGGCGCCGTTAAAAGGTCAGTTCCGTGTGGTGAGCAGTGCAGGTGAGCCGCTTAACCCGGAAGTCATTCGCTGGTTTAAACAAGTCTTAGACGCTCCAATTTATGACCATTACGGACAAACCGAAGTTGGCATGGTGGTGTGTAATCATCATGGTTTAAAACATGAAATTCATGCTGGCTCAGCAGGTTTCCCAAGTCCGGGCTATCGTGTTGCGATTGTTAATGAACAAGGTGAAGAACTTCCGCCAGACACACCGGGAATTTTAGCAGTCGACATTAGCCAGTCTCCAATGATGTGGTTTGGTGGCTATAAAGAAAGCCGTAAATCACCTTTCGTTGGTCATTACTACTTAACGGGTGATACTGCCGAACTTCATGCCGATGGCAGTATGAGCTTTGTAGGCCGTAGTGATGATGTAATCACCACATCGGGCTATCGTATTGGGCCTTTTGATGTAGAAAGCGCACTGCTTGAACATGATGCTGTGATTGAAGCCGCAGTAATAGGCGTGCCTGATCCGGATCGTACCGAAGTGGTCAAGGCCTTTGTAATTTTAGCTGCGGGCGTACAACCTTCAGATGCACTTGCTGAAGAACTCAGCCAGTTTGTGAAAAGACGACTTTCTGCTCATGCTTACCCACGATTAGTTGAATTTGTGAGTGAATTACCTAAAACTCCAAGTGGCAAAATTCAGCGCTTTTTATTGCGTAATCAAGAAATTGCTAAACAACAAGCTAAAGCAGGGTAAAGGAAATAATAATGCAATTTACCGAAGAACAATTACTCATTCGTGATATGGCGAAAAGTTTCGCCCAAGAACAAATCAAGCCTAATGCCAGTGATTGGGATCGAGACGGGACTTTCCCAAAAGACACTCTGACTCAAATGGGACAACTCGGTTTTATGGGAATGCTTGTTTCAGAGCAATGGGGCGGTTCAGACACGGGTAACTTAGCCTATGTACTGGCACTCGAAGAAGTTGCGGCGGCAGATGGTGCAACCTCAACCATCATGAGCGTACATAACTCGGTTGGTTGTGTGCCTATTTTAAAGTTTGGTACCGACGAGCAAAAAGAGCGCTTTTTAAAACCTCTGGCACAAGGTGAAATGATTGGAGCTTTTGCCTTAACCGAACCGCATACAGGATCGGATGCGGGAGCCATTAAAACCCGAGCGGTGAAAGATGGCGACGATTACATTTTAAATGGTGCCAAGCAGTTTATTACCTCAGGTAATAATGCCGGTGTCATTATTGTGTTTGCCGTGACCGATCCGAGCGCGGGCAAAAAAGGTATTAGTGCCTTTTTAGTCCCACGCGAGACACCGGGTTATGAAGTGATTCGTGTTGAAGAAAAACTCGGTCTGCATGCTTCAGATACGTGTCAGATTGCTCTGACCGATGTGCGCATTCATAAAAGTCTCATGCTGGGTAAAGAAGGTGAGGGCTTGAAAATCGCTCTTGCCAATTTAGAAGGTGGGCGTATTGGTATTGCCGCACAAGCAGTCGGTCTAGCACGGGCAGCGCTCGAAGAAGCAACTCGTTATGCCAAAGAGCGTATTACTTTTGGAAAACCAATTTTTGAGCATCAAACCATCGCATTTCGCCTTGCCAGTATGGCAACCGAAATTGAAGCAGCGAGACAACTGGTTCATTACGCTGCACGTCTCAAAGAAGCAGGCCAACCGTGTCTCAACGAAGCCTCAATGGCTAAGTTATTTGCTTCAGAAATGACTGAGCGTGTGTGCTCAAGTGCCCTACAAGTGTTTGGTGGCTATGGCTATCTCAGAGACTTCCCAATTGAGCGTATTTATCGTGATGCGCGTATTTGTCAAATTTACGAAGGCACAAGTGATATCCAACGTTTAGTCATCGCACGTAGTCTATAGAACCAGAACAAGGAATAAATAATGCAGTGGCAAAGTATTTTATTAGAAAAGCGTAATGGGGTTGGACTGATTACCTTAAATCGCCCTCAAGCGCTCAATGCTTTAAACAGTGAATTAATTAGTGAAATTAATCAGGCATTAGATCAACTCGAAAAAGACAGCGAAATTGGTTGCATCGTATTGGCAGGCTCAGAAAAAGCTTTTGCCGCAGGGGCCGACATTAAAGAAATGGCCGATTTGGCTTTCCCCGATATTTATTTAGATGACTTTTTTCATCTTGCAGACCGTATTGCACAGCGCCGTAAACCTTTAATTGCTGCGGTGAGTGGCTATGCCTTGGGTGGTGGCTGTGAGCTGGCGCTTATGTGTGACTTTATTTATTGTGCGGACAACGCCAAGTTTGGTTTACCCGAAGTCACTTTAGGGGTAATTCCGGGCATTGGTGGGACACAGCGTTTAACCCATGCCATTGGTAAAGCTAAGGCAATGGAAATGTGCCTTACCGCTCGTCAAATGGGCGCAGTAGAGGCAGAACAAAGTGGTTTGGTTGCACGTGTGTTTAGTAAAGAAGAATTACTTGAACAAACCTTGCAAGCCGCTGAAAAAATCGCAGCACGGTCTTTAACTGCAAACATGATGCTCAAAGAAACCATTAACCGAGCTTTTGAAGTGAATCTTACCGAAGGTTTACGTTTTGAACGCCGCATGTTCCACTCAATTTTTGCAACTGCGGACCAAAAAGAAGGCATGCAGGCCTTTGTTGAAAAACGGCAGGCAAATTTTAAAAATCAGTAAGAGATCAATAAAATGAATACAGAAAATCACTTAATGATTGAGCGACAAGGTAAGCTCGGCGTGATTACGTTAGATCGTGTGACTCATCTCAATGCATTGTCGCTAGATATGATTGAAGGGATTGGTGCCCAATTGGAACTGTGGCGAAATGATGCTGCTGTTCAGGCGATCTTAATCAAATCAAATAGCCCAAAAGCCTTCTGTGCAGGTGGTGATATCCGCTATCTCTACGACAGTTATAAAAATGGCACAGCCGATTACAAAGGCTACTTTAGTGCCGAATATAAAATGCTCAATACACTGCGCGAATATGAAAAGCCAATCATTGTTGTGCTTGATGGCTATGTATTAGGCGGTGGTTTTGGCTTGGCTCAGGCGTGTCACATTGTGGTAAGCAGTGAAAAGTCCAGATTTGCCATGCCTGAAACAGCGATTGGTTTTTTCCCTGACGTTGGCGCAACTCATTTCCTGTCTCGCCTTGATGATATTGGCGTTTATATGGCAATTACGGGTGAGCAGATTAGTAGTAGCGATGCGCTCTATCTCGACTTAATTGACTACCATGTGCCAAGCGATCAGTTACAAGCTTTACAAGACGCTCTCGTTGAAGCGCCAAGTTTAAGCAAAGAGGGAATTGAACGCATCATTACCCGATTTATTACTCGGCCTGTCGAAAGTGAGCTTAAACAACTTGCCGAAGGCATCCGTAAACACTTCGGATATCAGCATTTAGATGAGATTGAGCAAAGCCTTGAAAATGAACAGGATGAAAGCTTAAAGGCTTGGGCGAGTAAGATGCTTAGTATTTTGCAGCAGCGTTCATTTATTGCCAAACAAACCAGCTTGAAACTGCAATATTTAGGGCGCGGTCTTTCACTACAGCAGTGTATGCAGCTTGAGCGTGATTTACAGGATATCTGGTTTGAGCATGGTGACTTTATTGAGGGCGTTCGTGCACTGATTGTCGATAAAGATAAACAACCACGTTGGCAAGAACGTAATCCGGAGTTAGAGCAAATTTTAGAAAAACTAAGCTAACCCATTTTAAAAACACACAAAAAGCTTAAGGAGATCAAGCGAGACCTGAACATGCTTATGGACAGGACAGATCATAAGCATAAAAAGACAAAACAAGAAAATCTAAAAAGGACATTACGATGCAAACAATACATGGAAACGGTTCACATCCTAAAAAGTCGTCACATCGATTAGCAGGCATCTCTAGCATGGTTGGCACCACGATTGAGTGGTATGACTTTTTTGTTTATGGTGCAGCAGCAGCGCTCATTTTTAACAAGTTATTTTTCCCTAATCTGGACCCACTTACAGGTGTGCTTGCAGCATTTGCAACCTATGCCGTTGGGTTTATTGGGCGGCCTTTAGGCGGCTTGGTCTTTGGTCATTTCGGTGACAAGATTGGTCGTAAGTCAATGTTGTTGCTAACGCTGATGCTCATGGGAATTCCAACCGTACTGATTGGCCTCTTACCAACTTATGAATCAATTGGATATTGGGCCGCAATTGGTTTGGTGATCTTGCGATTTATTCAAGGTATGGCCATGGGCGGTGAGTGGGGCGGTGCCGTGCTTATGGCAGTAGAACATGCACCCGAAGGTGGTAAAGGGTTCTGGGGAAGTTTGCCACAGGCGAGTACAGGTGGGGGCTTAATGCTCGCCTCAATCGCACTAGGACTGGTATCGTTATTACCTGAGCAAGCACTGTTTAGCTGGGGCTGGCGGTTACCATTTCTTGCCAGCATTATTTTACTGGCAGTGGGCTGGTATATTCGTGTAAAAGTGCCTGAGTCACCAGACTTTGAAAAAGTAAAACAGCAATCTGAAGAAGTCAAAGTTCCTGCCTTTCAGGTTTTTAAAAATCATCCAAAACAGCTTATCACCATTATTCTGGCG
Organism: Acinetobacter sp. 766875; assembly: GCF_000582055.1. NCBI lineage: Bacteria > Pseudomonadati > Pseudomonadota > Gammaproteobacteria > Moraxellales > Moraxellaceae > Acinetobacter > Acinetobacter sp. 766875. The sequence goes on from NZ_JEXX01000011.1 coordinate 96,565, forward strand.
CGTGCTGCTGAAAATGCATGGTTTTATATTGCGTCAACATTTACTTTGGCTTATACCACTGCACAACTTGGTATTCCCCGCCAAGATATTTTATTTGCCACCATTTGCGGTGCAGCCGTGATTTTATTTATGACGCCGTTATGCGGACATTTGTCCGATAAAGTCGGTCAACGCAATATGTTTATGTTTGGTCTATGCGTATTAGCACTTTACTGCTATCCATTTTTTAGCATGCTCAATACCAAAGATCCTGTACTGGTCTGGACGGCAATTGTTTTGGCAATTGGTGTGGTGTTTCCAATTATGTATGCGCCACAAGCTCAGCTTTTTGCGCGTCAATTTCCTGCGGAAATTCGCTACAGCGGTATCTCGATTTCAGTACAGTTGGCAGGTGTTTTGGGTGGTGGTTTAGCCCCTATGATTGCCACCAAGCTGCTCAGTATTGGGCAAGGTAACCCATATTTAATTATGCTTTATATTGGAAGTATGGCTGTCGTTGCAATTATATCGACATCATTTATGCCGCGTGATGGAAACTCTAAAACGGATGAGACTTATTATAAAAAAGCAAACTTAAATTTAAAAACCAAGATTGATTGATACGCGTTATTTATTCTTCGTAATAAGCGTATTTCTTGATTATAAAAAAACTAGGTTAACTCATGTCCGAGAGACAAGAGTTAACCTTTAAACCATTACACATCAATTAAACAGGCAAACATAGAATAGCCATCAATCGTCATTGGTGGGCCTGCACGATGGGCGCGAAAACCAGCAGCACGTAATAAACGCTCTACACCTAGAGGAGAGGTCGTAATAAGTTGTTTGGCCCCTTGTTCTCTTGCAAAGTTAATCGCTTCTTGCAAAATTGCAATAGAAACTGGCGATGACACTGCTTGACTTGCTGTTGTAGGCGGATTTGAAAAATCTACGGCTGAAAACCTTGATAATTCCCAAATTTCTGGGGAACACGGGAGAGGTATTCCATTCAGTAATTGAGGAAATATTTCACCAAGTAAATACGGTTGAGTCGTAGGTAGTAATCTGGCACAGCCAATAATATTAGAGTCTCTATCTTGAGCGACCACATAAGCTGTATCGACTTTATCAAATTGATCGAGTTCTTCATTATGTGGGCAGTTTAACTCCCATCCCAAATGCTCAACAAATACCTTATAACGGTAACTTTTAAATTTGCTATATAAGCCTTCTGAAAAATTGTTTTGAAATCCAGCAATAATATTCACTACAAGTGCTTCCACTTATTTTTGATGTGACTTTACTGAACAGCTGGAAAGGCGGTAACTGTAAAAATTTACAGGTTTCTAAGAGAAATTCAGACTTACTTTAGGCTTGGTTAAGCTTGTATTGATTTGAGCATAAATGAACTGTTCCCAGAACAAAATATCTATCTTCCTTTTGATTAATGTTTCAGTGCTATCAAATCCAATATCTGTACCAGATATATCAACAATCATAATATTGCTTCTAGGCAAACCAGTTCGTTTTAAAGTAACAAAACCGTTTTGTTCAACGAATTCCCAGTCCCATCCTGTACTTAAAGCAGGAGTTTTTAATGTCGCCCATTCAGTAAAACCATAATAAACAATTTGAGATTTTTCAATTTGGGTTGATTCAACGATAGATACAACGTGTTGAAAAGGGTAATTCATGAGTTGGTTCTCATTCATACGAATAAAACCATCTGTCGAAATTGAAAAATGAGGGGTAATGTTGGCCATGCTACCTGTTCAAGTACCCTGAAATAGAAATCTTTTGATAAATACCATAAATTATTGCCAATTAAATACTGTTATGTTTAACAGGTTAAATATAATTTGCCCTATATCGTTAAGCTATTCTTATTGGAAGATTATTCAAGTATTAAGGTTGGCTAAAGTAAAAAATGATTATCTTGTAGTTATAATATAAAAAATGCTTTTGACAATGCTCAATTGACTTACTTTTTTTAGCTTTTTTAGGTGGCTTTTATACTTGTTATTAAAACAATAGTTTTAACTAAAATAAGCCACCATGTAATTATTTGATTTGCTAAATAATTATTTATTTTTTAGTTTGAATATATAATGATTGGTAAAATTATATTTCTTGGGTCATTGTTGAAATGTATTATTTAATTAAATTAATAAAATATAATTTCAAGATTAAATAATGAGCATTGTTTTTTTATTTTAAAAACTATGTTTTTTGGAATAAAATGCATCCTGTAAAATTTAATTTTTTCAAGCATAATCTGTATATTGAATAGGCTTTGTTGCATAAAGCCTTTGACGGCAGAGTTTTCCTAAGTTGCTAAAATTTAGGTTACAACTTGGGTATGAGGTCTGCCTAATTCTGTAAATTTATTTAATACGGCTACGCGTGCATGGATCTCATTCACTTGGCTGTCAAAATTCCTAGCACTGAGTTTATCGCCTAATAACTTGATGCAATGCATCTTAGTTTCAACCAAACTTCGCCGATGATAGCCTGACCATTTTTTCCATAGTGTGCTGCCTAAACGTTTAACTGTTCGAAGTAATTCATTTCGCTCTAGCGAGCTGATCTTTGTATCTTTCCATGGTTTCGCATTTTTTCTAGGTGGAATCACCGCATGCGCTTGCCTA
>NZ_JEXX01000012.1:0-92561 GCF_000582055.1 Acinetobacter sp. 766875
GAGCCTGCTATAGTGGCTTTGTTCAACTTTTTAGTTTAATGGTGTGCTGTTGCCACGTTCTGCACTTTTCATGTCCGTCTTATTCTGTTTGCTTATATTCCAAAGTTTATGGAATGTGGCAGCGGCATTTTGCGCCCATGAAAATCAGGAAAAAGCATTACATCATTTTGGACATCATGCTGCTTTGAGTTATGAATCTTCACAGCATAGCCATACTGAAAAGACTGAGGTTGAAGGGATTACGCATAAATCTCCCCTAAGCTTGTCCGATCATCATGACCATTTACCTTCATGTTTTCATGTTGTGATTGTAGAAGCACAAGAAAAAATTGTTTCACCGTTAATACAGTCATCTGAGCCAAAACAACAATATTATTGGTCTAATTCTTATAAGTCTCCTCATATTTCTAAACAAGACCCGCCTCCTGTTTTAACCCTGCTATAGGTGGGGTAGCCGAAAAATAACCCACCAGAAATATTATTTATTTCATAGGGTTACTTTATGTCTATTTTTTTATACGAAAAACGTTTCGTTAGTCTGAGCTCATCTTGGATACTTAAATCATTAGTTGTTGCGGTTGCGCTTTCAACTAGTGTTGTAACAACTGCGGCTAATTCAAATCAAAACCTTGCTGAAAATACTCAACCGCAGCGTATACAGAATGTTTTAACGTTTGAGCAAGTACTAGAGCAGGTTAAGCAATTTCAGACACAAACAGGAATTTGGCAAGCTCAACAAGATATCGCAGAGAGCAATATCAGACAGAGCCAGTTATGGGAAAATCCGACGGTTTCTGTACAGCAAACGGGTTTTAAATCTGGAAAAGATCAGGAACTAGAACTTGGTATATCGCAAAAACTAGATGTTTTTGGTGTACGTTCCGCAGCAAAAAAACTGGCAAGTGTCCAGCAAAATCAAGTTGAGTTAAATCAGGTTTTATATGATGCTCAGCTAAAGCTTGCTGTCAAATATTTATGGTCACAAGTTTCGATTTTGGAGCTTGAACATGAAGTTGCTAAAGCCCAGTTAAGAACGAGTAAGAACCTTTTAGATGCTACTCGTTTACGCTTTCAGGCCGGTAGTATTGCTCAGGTTGATTTAGACCGGACTTTAATGACGCATGTTGAAAACCAACGTTTATATCAGGAAGTTGAATTATCACTAAGTAGTGCCAAAAGAAAATTGGCGAACTTATGGGGTGAGACTGAAGATAACTTCACCTTACGTCCAGATATAAAAAGTGCGTGGCCTTTAAAAAATGAAGGTGACATCGATCAATATTTAAAACAGAATTTGTTAGAACAGTCCATGCGACTTCAAGCCATCCAACAAAATTCTGAAATTAATTATTTAAAAGCAAAAAATCGTCCAACACCTACCGTAAATATGGGTGTGGTTCGTAGCAAAACCGCAGAAACGAGCAGTACCGAAAATCAGATTCGAGTAGGTATTGCGGTTCCTTTAAACATTTTTAATCGCCAGCAATATGCCCTGAAAATTGCCCAAAGCAAACTTGATTTAATTGCCCAGCAGCAAAGTTTTTATAAAAAGCAAAGCCTAGATTCTATTCGTACTCTACAGTACGAGTTGGCTGGTTTAAAGCAGCAATATAACTTGATGAATGAGCAACAGATTCCTTTATCAGAGACGGTACAGGAGAAAATGTTGCTTGGCTTCAAAGTCGGTAAATTTGCAATTACCGATGTTCAGCAATCTACCCTGCAATTACAAGAACAAAGATTGAAGAAAGTTCAACTCCTTAAATCTGCTTGGCAAAAAGCAATTGAGGCTGAAAGTTTAGCTCTCGGGATCGATCCAAATATGGTGATGTCCGGAGATGCATTAAATCAAATTAATCAAAATTTATGGCAAGACACCTATAAGTTGCCAACAGTTGGAGGGGCAGAGTAATGTCAGTTAAAAAAATGAAAAACCAATGGGTTATTGCTCTTTCGCTGCTGATTGCTTGTCTTGCTTTAAGTGCTTGGTTATTTTTCTCAGGGAAAAAGCAGTCCACTACTGAAAAAAGTGAAGAAGGGCATGCAGAAGGTGAAGCGGATCATGGAGAGACTGAAAAAGAGGAAGGAAGTTTAAATCTCACTTCCAAGCAACTGGTTGAATATGGTGTGAAGTTAGAGCAAGTAGGGCGCGGAGAAGTTGAGCAGAATCTCTCATACCCTGCCAAACTTGTTGTAAATACAGACCAGCAAGCACATGTCTCTTCAACATTTTCTGCCCGAGTGGATAGTGTAAATGTTGCGCTGGGACAACAAGTTGAAAAGGGACAGGCGCTTGCGACTTTATTTGTACCAGATTTGGTCGATCAACAAGCTAACTTAAGCATGGCGCAAGAAGCGCTAACATTAGCTCAGCAAGATTATCAGCGTGAAAAACAATTGTGGGAGCAAGGTGTTTCAGCACGTCAAGATTATCAGCGTGCTTACAATGCTTATCGTCAAGCGCAAATTCAGGTACAAGCTGCAAATAGCCGTTTAAGTGCCTTGGGAGCGACTCGCTCAAGTAAAGGTCGATATGTTTTAACTGCACCTTTAAGCGGTGTAATCAGCAGTAAAGATATTGTTATTGGTGAGCAAATTGGCCCTGAAAAACAGTTATTTGTTATTGATCGCCTAGATCAGCTATGGGTTGAGTTTGTATTGCCAAGTACAAATACCAATATTCAGCCTAATCAGGAAATTGAATTTAAATCGCTGCAAACGAACAATATTTTTAAAGCACAGGTACAAAGTTTAACGTCAGAAGCGGATAGTCAAACTGGTCGTTTACAGGTTCGTGCCAAGGTGCTGACACCTTCAAAAGAATTACGTCCTAATTTAATGGTTAACGTGTTACTGAAACAAAATAATGCAGCGACTGTATTACGGGTTAACAAGGCAGCGGTACAACAGATTGATGGAAAGAATGTAATCTTTGTTGCAAAACCGGAGAAGGACAAAATTCATTTTGCTCCTGTTGCTGTAGAGTTAGGCAATTATTCTTCAGATGCGCAATGGGTTGAGGTTAAATCCGGAATTACTGAAAAGCAGCAATATGTGACTCAAGGTAGTTTCTTGCTCAAGTCCGAACTAGAAAAAGGGGAGGCTGAGCATGGACATTAATAAACCTGATTTGCCAAAGGCTGAAGGTTTGTTTGATCGGATCATTCAGTTTTCAATTAATAACGCCATTTGGGTCATGATGTTTGTCATTGCTTGGATTGGTGTCGGAATTTATAGCTACCAGAAACTTTCAATTGATGCCGTGCCAGATATCACCAACGTACAGGTACAAATCAATAGTCAGGCTAATGGTTTTACAGCACCGGAAGTTGAGCAAAGGATTACTTATCCGATTGAAAATGCCATGTCCGGTATTCCAAATCTGGAACAGACTCGTTCAATTTCCAGATATGGTCTTTCTCAGGTCACCATTATCTTTAAAGATGGCACTGATATTTATTGGGCAAGGCAACTCATTAATCAACGTTTACAAGAAGCTAAGAGCGCTTTACCCGATAGTATTGATCCGCAAATGTCTCCAATTTCAACTGGACTTGGTGAGATTTATCAATGGGTGGTAAAAGCGGAACCAAATGCTAAAAAAGCAGATGGTTCAGCCTATAGCGCAATGGATCTGCGTGAAATTCAAGACTGGATTATTCGTCCTCAGTTACAACGCGTACAAGGGGTAGCCGAGGTTAATAGCATTGGTGGATACAACAAAACCTATGTGGTTTCACCAGATCTGACGCGGTTACAGCAGTTGCAGATTCCCCTCACCGATTTACAAGATGCGCTTCAAAATAACAATGAAAACCGCGGTGCCGGATTTATTGAAGAGAATGGTCAGCAACTCACAGTTCGTGTTCCGGGTATGCTGACGTCGATACAAGATATCCAGAACGTTACGGTCGCCACGAAAAACGGTTTGCCTATACGGGTTGCTGATGTGGCCTCAGTATCGATTGGTCATGATTTGCGTACTGGTGGTGCTACCTATAATGGACAGGAAACTGTTTTAGGTATCGCCATGATGATGATGGGTGAAAACAGTAAAACCATTGCCAAAGCGATTGATCAAAAAGTTCAGGAAATCCAAAGATCACTCCCTCAGGGTGTGGTGATTGAAACAGTCTATGATCGTAGTAGCCTCGTAGATAAAGCAATTAAAACAGTAGCTAAAAATTTGATTGAAGGAGCGATTTTAGTCATCGTTATCCTGTTCATCTTTTTAGGAAACTTTCGTGCCGCTTTAATTACTGCTTGTATTATTCCATTGGCAATGCTTTTTACCTTAACGGGCATGGCAGAACAAAAAATCAGTGCCAACCTGATGAGTTTGGGAGCTTTAGACTTCGGGATCATTGTCGATGGAGCAGTTGTTATTGTTGAAAACTGTATTCGGCGTTTAGCTGAAGCGCAGCATTTAAAAGGTCGCTTACTAACACGTTCAGAACGCTTTACAGAGGTCTTTCTAGCCGCTAAACAAGCACGACGTCCATTAATATTTGGTCAGATCATCATTATGGTCGTGTACTTACCAATTTTTGCTTTAGCAGGCGTAGAAGCAAAAATGTTCCATCCTATGGCAATGACCGTTGTTTTAGCGTTATTGGGAGCAATTATTTTATCTGTGACCTTTGTGCCGGCAGCTGTTGCTTTGTTTGTTACGGGTGAGGTGAAGGAAAAAGAAAGCCGCTGGATGATGACCTTGAAAAAAGGTTATGCAGGCTTACTCGATAAGGCTTATGCCTTCCGATATGTTGTTGTCACAGCAGCAGTCAGCATCTTGATTTTGACAAGTGCAATTGCAACACGAGTGGGTAGTGAGTTCGCACCTCAGTTAAGTGAAGGTGATTTTGCACTGCAACTCATGCGTGCACCGAGCACTGGCATAGAAGAGTCGCTTAAGATTCAGGAGAATGTGGAAAAGCAGTTATTGAAAGCTTTTCCCGAAATTAAAGCCATTTTTGCAAGAACAGGAACAGCCGAGGTTGCTACAGATGTCATGCCTCCTAATATTTCCGATGGTATTGTTTTATTAAAACCACACGATCAATGGCCAAACCCTAAAGAAACGATAGATGAACTGCGTGCCAGAATGCTGCAGTTCGTGAACCAGATTCCTGGTAATAACAGTGAATTTTCACAACCGATTGAACTACGTTTTAATGAGCTTATTTCAGGTGTACGTAGTGATATTGGGGTGAAAATTTTTGGGGACGATATGCAGGTTCTCAATCAGGAAGCGGAAAAAATAGCTCAACAGCTACGTAGCATTCCGGGTGCCAGTGAAGTCAAAGTTGAACAGACTGACGGTTTGCCATTACTGAATGTAGATGTTGATCATGCATTGGCTGCCCAATACGGTCTATCAGTCAAATCTATTCAAGATATTGTGGCTGCCAGTATTGGAGGACAGAGTGTAGGGCAAATTTTACAAGGTGATAGACGTTTCGATTTTGTGATTCGTTTGCAGGAAAACATGCGTACGCCTCAGCAGTTAGCTCAGTTACCGATTCGCTTACCAAATGGTGGTCTGATTCAGTTACAAGACGTCGCTAAGGTTGAGAATATTCTAGGCTTAGCTCAAGTAAGTCGTGAAAATGGTAAGCGCCGTGTCATTGTGACAGCAAATGTGCGTGATCGTGATCTTGGGTCTTTTGTACAAGAGATGCAAAGCAAACTGGCACAGCAAAAGCTACCTAGCGGCTACTGGTTAGGTTATGGAGGACAGTTTGAGAATCTTGCTTCTGCTACAGCAAGAATGCAAATCGTCGTGCCGATGGCGCTCATCATGATCTTTGTGTTGCTCATGGCCGTATTCAGTAATTTTAAAGACAGCTTACTGGTATTTAGTGGAGTTCCTTTCGCTTTATCTGGTGGATTAGTGGCTTTATGGCTGAGAGATATACCACTTTCGATGTCTGCTGGGGTCGGTTTTATCGCTTTATCGGGTGTTGCAGTATTAAATGGTTTGGTCATGCTCACGTTTATTAAAGAGCTGAGAACAACTTTAGATGTTCATGCGGCAACCTGGAAAGGAGCGGTATTACGATTACGTCCAGTATTAATGACAGCATTTGTTGCTTCACTTGGTTTTATTCCGATGGCTTTGGCAACAGGAACTGGAGCCGAAGTGCAACGACCTTTGGCAACGGTCGTAATCGGTGGCATTATTTCATCTACGATATTAACTTTGGTTTTATTACCGGTCATTTATCGATGGATGAATGAAAGCAAAGCGAAAAGCGCTGAGCATTCATAATGTCATCGTTTTGAGATATCTTTTTTGATGACAGCGTCAATTCAAAAAAGTGTTTGAAAGAGGTAAAGGTAGTAATGTTTCCATCGTTATCTTTACCTCACCATAAAGATAAATAATAAGGAGTCCGCAAAATGGGTGGACAACATGGTCATGATCATAGTCATGCTGTAGTGACTGAAGGTAATGCTAAGAAATTAATGATTGCTTTAGCACTGACTTCAACATTTTTAATTGTTGAGGTCGTTGCTGGATTAATTACACAAAGTTTGGCATTACTCTCCGACGCTGCGCATATGTTTACCGATGCCGCTGCTCTGGCAATTGCTCTGATTGCAATTCAGATTGCGAAGCGTCCAGCCGATAATAAACGTACTTTTGGTTATCAGCGCTTTGAAATTTTGGCTGCATTATTTAATGCGCTCATGCTGTTCGTAGTGGCAATTTATATTTTATATGAAGCTTATATTCGCTTCTCTAAGCCGCCTGAAATTCAAAGTGTGGGTATGCTCATTGTGGCAACCATTGGTTTAGTGATTAACCTTATCTCAATGAAAATCCTCATGTCGAGTGCCAATAACAGCTTAAACGTGAAAGGTGCTTATTTAGAGGTGTTGAGTGATGCACTAGGCTCGGTTGGCGTTATTATTGGTGCAGTTGTGATTTACTTCACCAACTGGTACTGGGTCGATACGATTATTGCGGTATTGATTGGTTTTTGGGTATTACCAAGAACTTGGGTTTTACTGAAACAAAGTATCAATATTTTGCTCGAAGGTGTACCTGAAGAAGTCGATATCGAAAAGTTACGTGCAGATTTATTGTCTTTAAATGGTGTTGAAAGTATTCACCAACTCAAGGTATGGGCGATTACTTCTAAAAACATTCATTTAACTGTGCACTTATTTGCGCCTGAAGCTGACCGTACTAAACTCTATCAAGATGCTGTTGAAATGCTTTCTCATGAGCATGGTATTGGCGAAGTGACATTGCAAATTGAAGATGATGCCGAGATCAATTGTCAGCATATCGCTCAACATGCTTCACATGAACATGATGAGACTGATAAAGAACATTCACATCAGCACTAAGCTGATGTGAATACTTTTTTTAAATTTCCCATTCGTGATTGCAGTCACGACATTTCCAATGTTTTTGTGACTGCATAAATGCTTGCATAGACAATTTAAAGTCCGGCAAATCACGCCAGAACATAAAACCCGCCCCTAGAGTCACAACAAAAACAACGACCGTTGCAATTTGTAGAGAAGTGCCTGCACCATTGCCAAAAATCCACATAAAAATACTAATTACAACCAAGAGTAATAGTACAAAAATTGCAGGAACTAAAATCACTAAGCTCTTAGGCACAACAGGTTTGGCACTGTTAACACCTTGGCTTACTGGCATAATTTTAACACTTTGACATTGAGGGCAACGATATTGCATGACAGCTCCACATTAAATTTGAATCTATTCTAACGGAAATGCAAAGAAAGGAAAAAAATTGTAGGGCTTTTAAAAAGTGCTATGAAAGTTAGATATAAAAATACTTTTTTGAAACAAGCATATATGAAAAAATGATGATTTATGCGTACACATAAAAGTTAAAATAGTACCGTAGAGCATGCTAATCTAGATAAAAACAAGTGTGTTCAACACTGGAAATGAGCTGAAAAGCTGATTAATGGGATGCGAAAGAAATATAAAAAGGAGAGGGACTTGGGTCAAGAAGATGACAATAAGTCGGAGCCTATAACGACATCAACAGTTTCAGGGAACCCTGACCCTATAAAACTGTCATTCTCACGCCGTTTGCTGCATAAGACTTTGCAACATGCTCATGATGCCGTTGGGTTTGCTAGTGATACGACACGTAATCTTGCAGAGGTTGCAGATGCAGCCTTGGATGCTTTAGATCATGTAACAACTCATACAAAGCGTGGGGTCGTTGGCATGACCAATCTGGCAGCAGGAACTGTTAGAGATATGGTGTCTGAAACGAGTGAAACTGCGCGTCAGGTTGCCTTAATTATGGCTCCTACTTTTTTTGGGAAAAAGAAGCCGAATTTATATTTGCCTGAGATGTTGTTAAACAGTCAAATTCGTAAACGTATAGATCGTTCAGAAATTGATGATATTAAAGTTCAATGTGGCAATGATCGTTTTCAGGTTGAAATCGATGGGCACTATCACCGTTTCCTATATCGGCTGAGTTTAGATTTTCGGGTATTGGAATGCCGTATTGGGCAAGAAAAATTCTTACGTTTACGTCAAATGGATGAAAGTCTGGATGTGCAAATACGTCATGGTGGAACATTGTCGAATTGGGCAGTCCGTCGTATCGGCCGAGTAGGTTTCGAAGTCATTAACATGTTGCCTATACCATCACTGATTAATCATTTGATTCGTGATATTCCGGGTATTCAACGTGATGGTCACCGTATGTGGTTTATTGACCTTGAACAGGCAGGGTTTATTGATTTCATTAACAACCGTTCATGGATGGTAGAAAAACTTTTAAGCTTGACAGACTTTAGTATTTTACCGGGACTCAATATTTTGAGGGAAAGCCGGGAGCTTGTGCAGCAACTGGTAGATCAATTCGAAATAAAAGGACTACGGGTTCAATCAGGTCGTCTTGAAGTCCAAGTTGGAATTGCGAATTAAATTACATAAATGAGAAGCTGATTGATGATCAGCTTTTTTATTGCGTAGGTAAGAAAAAAGCCACTGTCTTCATGCAGTGGCTTTTTAGAATTTGGCGTCCCTACGGGGATTCGAACCCCGGTTACCGCCGTGAAAGGGCGATGTCCTAGGCCTCTAGACGATAGGGACTTATATGAGGCTAGTTACCTGCGCGCAGTAAACTGCTTGCCTAAATTCTCGGCAAAGATAATTAATCTTTGCTTTTCCTCGAATTTAGTGGCGTCCCTACGGGGATTCGAACCCCGGTTACCGCCGTGAAAGGGCGATGTCCTAGGCCTCTAGACGATAGGGACTTATATGAGGCTAGTTACCTGCGCGCAGTAAACTGCTTGCCTAAATTCTCGGCAAAGATAATTAATCTTTGCTTTTCCTCGAATTTAGTGGCGTCCCTACGGGGATTCGAACCCCGGTTACCGCCGTGAAAGGGCGATGTCCTAGGCCTCTAGACGATAGGGACGTTTCAGAGGTGGGCGTATATTAGGTCGATTTAATAAAAGTGTCAAATAGTTTTCTAAAGAAATATTAAAAAAAACATTCAAGCGCTTAAAAATAACTCAAATTGTAGAAAATATAGGCATTTATGGCTAATTTTTATTGAAAAGGTTCAATAATTGCTTTGATGACTGCATGGTGTTGTAAGTACCCTACAATTTCATGGGGTTGGTTCGCAAAAGTAAAAATTTCTTGATTGATAATTGGTGGAGTGAAATTAAAAGGTGCTTCACTTAATGGGAAAGCTGTTAAAAAATCATCTTTTGAGTAGAAATTATACCAATCGCCATTGAGGCATTTTGGTCGTTCAATCGGAATAGGGAGTTTACTTTGGATCACCCGAAAAGAAAGTGGTGAAGCTAAGGTAACAAAGCGTTGTACTGAAAAGTGATAAGCCGGGTCTGATAACAAGTGAAATGCGATCACGGAACCTAAAGAGTGGGCGACTACAATACAATCTTCATCATCATGCATTTGTTTTAAAATTCTTTGATGAACTTCGTACATAAAATCAGGATTAGATAAGTACATGTAAGTTTCAATCAAGAATTGTTGAATTAAGCTCTCATGTAATTTAGGAAAATTATTTAAAAGAACCACCATTTCTTTAAGAACGCGATCTTTTACTAACTGTGAAGTCAGATATAAACGTTCTGATAAGCTTTCTGCGGGTTGATCGGGGGAAAGAGGAAGATGTGGCACAAAAGGAGTATGTTCCTTAGGTGTGTTGGCTTGTGAGTGTAAATGGATAGGCAAATGAAAGTTAAAGGATTTTGGAAGTAAGGTGTTTAAATCTAATTGATTAGAGAGTTGATATTTCGCCATTAAATCGCCATAAAAAGGCATGTGTATATGTAAATCTCTTAAATTAACTCTACAGTGCAATTGTTTTAAGCCCAGTTTAAAGACTCTTAGCCAGTGCTCTTTTAAACGATGTGCTGTGTAATTTTGTTGATTCATCCCATGGATAAATATAATTTTCATTGTATACAAGGAATTGTTTTTAATATAAATTTTAATCTACAACGGTAGATTCTATAAAGCCAGTATCTAAACAAAAAAAAGTGTAGCTTTTTGCTACACTTTTTAATTACAAGCACTTAGGCCTTATGGCGATAAAAAATAAAATAACTGATATAGCAAAGAGCCGTAAAAATTAAGCAACCTACAAAACCTGCTCGCATTTGAGGTTCTGCTGCCATACTTAAACAGGTAATAAAGCAGAATAGAAAACCTAAAATTGGGACAATAGGAAATAATGGTGCAGCATATTTTAAATCTTTAACCGTATGTCCAGCTCGGTACCAGTGTCTACGGAAATTGAACTGACTTAAACAGATACTCATCCAGACAATAACCATGGTGAAAGCTGCAACGCCGAGTAAGTTTTTAAAGATGGTTTCAGGTGCAAACTGTTCCGATAGCAAACCTGGGATTGCGCCAAACATGGTAACTACTAAAGCAACAATAGGTGTCCCACTTTTTGAAAGCTTGGCAAATACACTTGGAAGAAGCTTTTGTTCTGATAAAGACCACATCATGCGTGAAGCGGCATACAAACCTGAATTGGCGGCTGAGAGCAGTGCAGTAATAATTACAAAACGAATGATATCATCTGCATATGGAATACCAATGTAATTAAATACAGTAACGAAAGGACTGCTACTTACACTTTCACTGCTTAAGCCTGCAAGCTGGAAAGGGAGTAATGCACTGATCACAATAATGGTGCCGACAAAGAAAATAAGAAGGCGCCAGATTGCAGCATTAATCGCTTTAGGGACGTTTTGTGCAGGATCTTTAGTTTCACCAGCAGCCACACCAATTAGTTCTGTCCCAGAGAACGCAAAATTCACAATCAGCATGGTAGTAAAGATAGGGAGGAAACCGTGTGGGAACCAGCCTTGGGCTGTTAAATTACTAAACAGAGGAGCAGTTTGAGCACCATGAAAAGGAATTAAACCAAAAATGGCTAATAACCCAAGCACAATAAAGGCAATAACGGTAACAACCTTAACAAGCGCTAACCAGAACTCAGATTCAGCAAATACTCGAGTTGAACTAATATTTAGTCCAAAAATCGTCACTGCAAAAATAAGTGTCCAGATCCACATTGAAATTTGCGGAAACCATTCCTGCATGAGTAGGGCAGCGGCGGTAAACTCGGTCCCTAACGTTGCTGTCCATGTTAACCAATACATCCATGAAATCATGTAACCTGTACTTGGACTAATGTACTTTTGGGCATATGCACCAAAAGAGCCAGAAACAGGCATGTGCACAGCCAGCTCGCCTAAACAGAGCATAACCATGTAAGCAATTGCACCCCCAAGAATGTAGGCAATAATTGCGCCAATAGGTCCAGTTTGTGAAATGACTTCCCCTGAACCCAAAAATAAACCAGTACCGATTGCACCGCCTAGCGATAACATCACAAGGTGGCGAGTACTCATGGCTCTTTTTAAAGGTGCAGTACTGTTCTGATGCTGAGCATCTAGTTGATTGTCAGATGGCTGCATATTACACATTGAGAGAATTTAAGAAAGACGCTATTTTAGATAAAATAGACAAATGTGCAATCAAGAAGGTGTCAAAGAATAGACAGGAAGGTGACGATAGAGTCTTTAAAAGGAATTTTTAAAATAGAAAATGGCGTCCCTACGGGGATTCGAACCCCGGTTACCGCCGTGAAAGGGCGATGTCCTAGGCCTCTAGACGATAGGGACTTGATGAGGCAAACACAAAGGATCTTGGTGGAGCCAAGCGGGATCGAACCGCTGACCTCTACAATGCCATTGTAGCGCTCTACCAACTGAGCTATGGCCCCAGTTTGTGTGAGCGCAATATTAGGGTGAATGCGCCCACACGTCAACAAAAAAATGAATTAAGCTTCGCTAGTTGCTTCATTTTTCGGCAGTTTTAAGCTTTCATTGAGCTTTTCCCAGTTTTTCACCTCTTTTTTACTCGGTGCACCAACAATTTCTAATGCATGTCGTAAGCGAGCAAAGGTTAAATCTGGACCAAGCGTAACCATTGATTGCATAACTGGTGTTGAACTGGTTGAGCCAGCAATTGCGATAAAGAAAGCAGGCATAAAATCACGTAGTTTAATACCCATTTGATTTGCCAAGTCCATTAAGGTTTGGCTAACCGTGTCATTATTCCAAGTAAACTGACTTTCAAGACGCCAAATAGCAAATTGTAAGCTTTGGCGAACTTGTTCTTGAGTCAATTTTTTACTTTCAAACATTTCGGCTGTAATTTGTGGCATATGGTTAAAGTAGAAACCAGCCCAATTTACTGCTTCAGAAAGTAAATTAATACGCGGTTGAATTGCAGCAGCAATATCTTCTAATGTATTGCGGTCACTCTTCCAAGTAAGTAAACGGTCTAGTAGCTGGCCTGGTGTTAAACCTTTAATCCATTGACCATTCAACCAATTGAGTTTTTCAACATCGAAAATTGGGCCGCCTAAAGATACACGTTGAATATCAAAATGATCCATCATGTCTTGCAGGGTAAATACTTCACGCTCATCTGGCATTGACCAGCCCATACGGCCTAAATAGTTGAGTAAGGCTTCTGGCAGAACGCCGATATCGCGGTAGTAGTTAATTGATGTTGGATTTTTACGTTTAGATAACTTCGACTTATCTGGATTACGTAGCAATGGCATATGGCAAAGTGTTGGCATTTCCCAACCAAAGTATTGGTAAAGCAACTGATGCTTCGGTGCAGAAGGAAGCCATTCTTCACCACGCAATACATGAGTGATTTCCATTAAATGGTCATCAACGACATTCGCTAAATGGTAAGTTGGTAAACCATCAGTCTTAAGAAGGACTTGCATGTCGACTTGTGCCCAAGGAATTTCTACTTCCCCACGGAGTAAGTCGTTAAATTTACATACACCTTCTTCTGGAACTTTCATACGGATGACATGAGGTTCGCCTGCTTCTAGGCGGCGAGTTACTTCTTCTTGAGAAAGCTTTAAACCGCGGCCATCATATTTTGGTGTTTCACCGCGAGCCTGCTGTTCGGCACGCATTTGATCAAGTTCTTCTGCTGTCGCGAAACAGTAAAAAGCATGGCCTTTTTCAACAAGTTCTAACGCGTATTGCTTATAAATTCCCATACGCTCTGATTGGCGATAAGGCGCGTGTGGGCCACCCACATCTGGACCTTCAGACCAATTTAAACCTAACCAGCGTAAAGAATCTAAAATCATTTTTTCAGATTCTGGTGTAGAGCGAAGTTGGTCGGTATCTTCAATTCTTAAAATAAATTCCCCACCATGTTGTTTCGCAAAACACATATTGAATAAAGCAATGTAGGCAGTACCAACATGTGGGAAACCAGTAGGAGAAGGTGCAATACGAGTACGAACTTTCATAGATAATGGGTCAAAATAAAAATTGAAACTATTATAACGAAAAAGCCCAGTATTCTGACGTTTTTATTTAACGGCAGACTGGGCTTAAGTTGAAACGATGAGGGGTCGTTTCAAATATTAAGAAGTATGTGGCTGGAAGATGGCCTGAACAAAACGTGAGAAACGCTCATGCTGTGCTGCAAGAAAGTTTTGAGTAGGTGTTACACGAATAGTGTTAAGTACTTTTAACTCATCATCTGTAGATGGTAGAGCTATAGTATTGCGTTTTTGCTGGTCGAGTGCTTTTTCAATAAGCGAAGACTGGCGGTCAGAAACGCTTTTGGTTGGTGTATCTTTGAGTGCTGCGGCAACTGATAATTGTGATGCAAAACTGAGCACCAAACCCAAACTCAAAGCTTTTCCATACTTAATTTTCATTTTTACTCATCCCCTCAGTACGTACATTTCGTCTATTTTTTGAGTTTAACCAAATGTAAAATTACGGTAACGCTACGATTCAAACATAAATTTTAATAAAAAAGTAGAACCATGTCACACTTTTTACAAAAAATACCTTTATTTTACGTTGGTATCTTTCAAATGTAGCCTATCTGTATCCATTACGTCTCATTATTTAACAAATTAATGTGTAGATAAAGTGAAGACTATAAATAAACTATAAGAATAATTACAAAACTTTTCGAAATTATGAATAAAAAGTAAGCGTGAATGATATCGTTTAAAGTGATTAATAAACCTTGAATTGTTATAAGTGTTTGATAGAAAAATTAAAATATAAAAATGTAATATAGTTTAAAAGTAAAATTGGTATTTATAAATGAAAAGAATAGTAAAAATTGCGGTCGCTACATATATGGGGTTAGCAGTAAGTGCAGTACAGGCTGCGACTACATTTTTAAATGTTTCTTATGATCCAACGCGTGAATTTTATCAAGAATATAATCAGGCATTTGGAAAATTCTGGAAACAACGCACCGGTCAGGATGTCGATTTTAAACAATCCCATGGGGGCTCCGGAAAACAGGCGCGAGCTGTAGCAACTGGTCTTCAAGCCGATGTAGTAACCTTGGCTTTAGCAAATGATATTGATGAGATTGTTAAAGCTGGATATATCCATCCAAACTGGCAAAAAGAGTTTCCTAATAACTCTGCGCCTTATACCTCTACAGTGGTGTTTCTGGTTAGAAAAGGTAATCCAAAGAATATCCGTGATTGGAATGATTTAACTAAACCAGGTGTTGAAATTATTACACCTAATCCGAAAACGGGTGGAGCACCGCGCTGGATTTATCTTTCTGCGTGGGGATATGCTTTAAAACAGCCTGGTGGCAATGACGCCAAAGCAAAAGAGCTAGTTAAAAAACTTTATCACAATGTTAAGGTGCTAGATTCGGGAGCCCGTGGTTCGCTTACTACATTTGCTGAGCGTGGAATTGGAGATGTTCTACTTTCTTGGGAAAATGAAGCATTATTGGCAACGAAAGGTCTCGATAAAGATAAATATGAAATTGTGTACCCATCAATTTCAATTTTGGCAGAGCCTTCTGTTGCGATTGTAGATAAGACAGTCGATAAGGACGGTAACCGTACTTTAGCAAAAGGCTATCTCAACTTTTTATATTCACCGTTAGGGCAAGAGTTGGCTGCGAAACATTATTTTCGTCCACGTAATCCTCAAGTCGCTGCTAAATATGCAGCACAATTTCCAAAAATTAAATTATTTACGATTAATGATGTTTTTGGTGGCTGGGCAAAAGCCCAGCAAACTCACTTTGCCAATGGGGCTATCTTTGATCAGATTTATGATGGGAAACAGTAAATAAAATATGGGCAGCTCCCTAGTTTAAAAACTAATTAAACTTTTCATATTGAAGCAAGTGAACCTGAAAAGGTGAGCTTGCTTTTTATTTTGCTTAAAAAATGCAAAGAAAACGGTTTTCTCTATGAAAAATTAATATTTTCCTACAAAAAGCCGTTTGGTGTTCATCGTAAACAAGGTGATAATGTGCAGTTACATTTTTACGCTATGATTTAACTCCTATGTCGCATATTTCTGTCTTACTTTTTGAGACCGTTGAAAGCTTATTGGCAGATCGCACAACTGGGGTGTATATCGATGCAACCTTTGGACGAGGTGGGCATACACGCTTATTATTGTCGAAACTCGATGAAAACGCTCGAGTATATGCCTTTGATAAAGATCCTCAGGCTCTGGAAGTTGCAGCCGCTTTAGCACAAGAAGACCCGAGATTTACCATTATTCATGCAAGTTTTGCTGATATAAAAGAAAAAATGCAGGAAATTGGGGTGCAAAGTGTCGATGGAATTATGGCAGACTTAGGCGTATCTTCTCCTCAATTAGATCAGGCAGAACGCGGCTTTAGTTTTATGCAAGATGGCCCTTTAGATATGCGTATGGATAACTCTAAAGGTTTGACTGCTGCTGAATGGTTACTTGAAATTGAAGAGGAACAGTTGGCGAATATCATTTATCAATATGGTGAAGAACGATATAGTCGACGTATTGCTAAAGCAATTAAACAAGCTGGAAAATTAGATACGACAGCACAACTGGCTGAACTTGTAAAAACAGCTCATCCAAAATGGGAAAAACATAAGCATCCGGCGACACGTACTTTTCAGGCTATTCGTATTGCTATTAACAAAGAACTAGATGATATTGAAGTGTTTTTACCGCAAGCTGTAGACTTGCTTAAACCAAAGGGGCGTTTGTCTGTGATCAGCTTCCATTCGCTTGAAGACAGGTTGATCAAACAGTTTATTCAAAAAGAATCAACGCTAGCAGAAGATTCTGGTTGGGGAATGCCTCAACAGCAGGTTGATACGAGAAGATTAAAGAAAATTTCACGGGTTCGTGCGAGTGAAGAAGAAGTAAAAGCGAATCCACGTTCACGTAGTGCATGGCTTCGGGTTGCTGAACGCTTGGAACAAAAAGGCGCGTAATGAAAAGCAGTGATGAAATCGAAACCACAGAAAATAAAGTGGTCAAAAAAGTTGTGATATATACAGTCATGGTGGCGTTGGTTTTCATCAGTGCCATGATGGTGGTATTGCAAGTATTTGAATACCGTCATGATTATAGAGAGTTAAGCTCTTATATGCGTGAACGTGATGACCTCAATGCTGAATGGGGACGTTTATTGATTGAGCAACAAACATTTGGTGCGACTGCTCAAATTGGTACGCGTGCTGTGACACAATTACGAATGTTTTCGCCACCGGCTGCAGAAACGGTGGTAATTTCTTTACCGATGACCTCAGAGCAAAATAAGTAAGGCCTTGCTGTATGGTAGATAAGCGAACAAAGCAAACACGAAAAAAACAGCAGTCTATTTCGGAAAAACCAAGTCTTGCCTTTGATATGTGGCGGTTTTATCTGCTCTGGGCAGTGGTGCTCCTGTGTTTTGTGGTATTAATTGCACGTGCATTTTATGTTCAGATCATTAATAAGGACTTTTTACAAAATAAGGCCAATGCCAATATTTTGCGTACTGAACGTGTAGAAGCTATGCGTGGCGTAATTAGTGATCGCCACGGTGTACCTTTAGCGATCAGTAGTCCAATCATGAAAATTGTGATGGACCCACGTGATTATTTTGAAACTAAACATTTATATGATCAAATTTCGGCTGAACTAAAACAAGATCCAAAAAATCGTAAATTAAAACGCCAATTACCAGATAAAAATTTAAACTTAGATGAGCTTGCCGATGTGGTCGGTGTTGATCGTGCTGACCTTAAGAAACAGATGAATGCGCGTCCGCGTTCTCGTTATTTAGTTTTGAAAAAAGAAGTACCGCCGCAACAAGCTGACCTCATTATGAAAGGTAACTTCCAAGGGGTTTATGCAGAAAAAACTTACAAACGCTATTATCCGCAGCCACAACCAAATGCCCAAATTATTGGTTTGACTAATAGTGAGGGGCAAGGTGTTGAAGGCCTAGAAATGCAGTTGAATAAGCAGCTTTCTGGAGTAGATGGCGAACAAAAAATTATTCGTGATAAGCGTGGTAATCGTTTAAAAGTTTCTGAAGTGATTCGTGAGGGCGAGCCGGGTGAGAATATCACTTTAAGTATCGACTCTCGTTTACAGTACATTATGTATCGCGAATTGACCGCAGCGGGTGTTGCGAATAATGCACGTTCAGCAACGGCTATTGCGGTTGATGTTAAAACGGGTGAGATTTTGGCAATGACCAGTTGGCCATCTTATAACCCGAATGATAAGAATGGCTTGTCTAATAAAGATGCTATGCGTAACCGTGGTGCGATCGATATGTTCGAACCGGGTTCAACCATGAAGCCATTTACTATTTCTGCTGCATTAGAAACTGGTCAATACACACCAAATACGATTGTAAATACCTCTCCTGGTTCAATGCGTTTAGGTTGGCATACTATTCGTGATACCCATAACTATGGGGCTTTGACCGTAACAGGTGTGATTATTAAGTCTTCAAACGTGGGTTCTGCAAAAATTGCATTATCACTTCCAAAAGAGACTTTACCGACCTTCTTTAATCGTGTTGGTTTTGGTAAGCGTTCTGCTGTGAAGTTCCCAGGGGAAAGTTCTGGTTTAGTACTTCCTGTAAATAAATTAAACTCTTCTCAAATTGGTACCATGGCTTATGGTTATGGTCTAAACGCAACTATTCTTCAGCTGGCACAAGGCTACGCCATGCTTGCAAATCATGGCGTCAAAATGCCATTAAGCTTGCATAAATTAGATCAGGCACCTAAAGGGGAGCAAGTTCTTAACCCAAAAATTGCTGATCAAGTCTTGTTAATGCTTGAGCAAGTGACTATGCCGGGTGGTACAGCGACACAAGCCAATATTCCAGGCTATCGAGTAGGCGGTAAAACAGGTACTGCTCATAAATTGCGTGCTGATGGTAAAGGTTATTCAAATAGTGAATATCGTGCTTTATTTGCTGGCGTTGCACCAATTAGTGATCCGCGTTTAGCTGTTATTGTGGTTGTGGAAAATCCACAAGGTCGTTACTACGGTGGTTTGGTTGCTGCCCCAGTTTTCGCTCGTATTATGCAAGAGTCACTACGTTTAATGAACGTGCCGCTTGATAAGCCACTTAACACTCCACAAAATCCTATTCGCAGGTAAGCTATGACTGTTTCTTTTCAAGAAATTAATCCAATCGAGATTGATGCACAATGGCCTCAACAGCCATTTCATGGCTTTAATTTAGATAGTCGTAAAGTAGAAGCTGGCCAAATTTTTATTGCCTTGACCAGTTATAGCCAACCTGAAAAAACACGCACATTTGCTGAAGCAGCTTTAACAAATGGGGCACTTGCTGTAATTAGTGAAACTGAATTAGGTGTAGCGAATGAGTGGGTATGTTCTGATGTGCGTCAGCGTATGGGTGAGTGGCAAAAACGTTATTTACAACAAACTGATACGGTTAAACCATTACGAATTATTGCTGTAACAGGTACGAATGGTAAAACGACTATTTCTCGCCTAATTGCTGAGTTAATTAGTTCGCAACAGCAGCGCTGTGCGGTGATGGGAACGACTGGTAATGGTATTTTGCCGGATTTAACGCCTTCTACACATACTACTCTTGATGCTTTGCAGTTACAAAATGAATTACATGCTTATGCTAAGCACGGCGCAACTTTTGCTTCTTTAGAAGCGAGTTCGCATGGTCTTGAGCAGGGCCGATTAAATGGTTGTGATATTGAAATTGCTGTTTATAGTAACTTAAGTCGTGATCACCTCGATTATCATGGCACGCTAGAAGCTTATGCAGAAGCAAAGGCTCGTTTATTCAAGTTTAATTCGTTAAAAGTTGCTGTGATTAATCTAGATGATGCACATGCAGATTTAATGATTAAATCTGCACAGAATAATCCTGCACAGCCTAAAATTTTGACTTATTCGCTTACTCAAAATACGGCCGATTATTATATTACCGATTTGAGTTATAGCTTGGCAGGTGCAACCTTTAATTTAGTGGGGCAGCAAGGTTCATTTGCTGTAGAAAGTCCATTATTAGGTCATTTTAATGTTGAAAACTTGATTGCGGCGCTGATCGCTGCTGAGCAAGCTGGTTTCGATTTACAAGCATTAGTTAATTTTGTTCCTAAACTGATTGGCGCACCAGGCCGAATGCAGGTCATTCGTGATGATGAGCGACTTTTTGTGGTGGATTATGCGCATACACCGGATGCATTGATTCAAGTGCTTAAAACATTAAAACGTCACGTTTCGAATCAGCTTTGGGCTGTATTTGGATGTGGTGGTGACCGTGACCGTGGTAAGCGCCCACTCATGACTCAAGCAGCTTTAGATGGTGCAAATCCGGTTATTTTGACTTCAGATAACCCAAGAACAGAAGACCCCGAACAAATCTTTGCTGATATGAAGCAAGGAATAGATTTTTCAGGGCATCGTATGCATGAAATTCATGACCGTCGTGAAGCAATTAAATTTGTTACACAGCACGCTCAAGCTGGTGACATTGTGGTAATTGCCGGAAAAGGTCATGAAAATTATCAAGAAATTAATGGTGTGCGTCACTGGTTTGATGATGTGGTTGAAGTGCGTTCTGCGATTGATGCACAACATCATACGGTAGATGCTGCTTACCCTGCACAATAGGAAAAATTATGCATACTTCAACCACCAGTACCGTGCCTTTGGAACCGTGGACAGCTCAACAATTACAACAGGCAACACAGGGTTACTGGCATAAAGACCAGATCCCTCAAACTGAAATTAAACGTATTTTGACTGACTCGCGTCATGCAGAAAGTGGGGATGCCTTTTTAGCATTAAAAGGTGAACGTTTCGATGCGCATAATTTTGTCGCGCAAGTCGCTGCAAATGGTTGCCAAGTCGCTATTGTTGAGCAACCTATAGATGCCAACATTGCTCAACTTGTAGTTGCTGATACTCGCTTGGCTTTGGGGCAACTTGGTGCATATCGCCGTGAACAAAATGCTCAATTGAAAGTTATTGCTTTAACGGGAAGTAGCGGTAAAACCACTACTAAAGAAATGCTAGGAAGCATCTTATCTCGTTTAGCCCCTACATTGATTACCCGAGGCAATTTAAATAATGACCTTGGTGTGCCGATGATGCTTCTTGAGCTTCGCAAGGAACATCAATATGCAGTGATGGAACTTGGGGCAAATCATCAAGGTGAAATTGATTACACATCAAAACTTGTTCAACCGCATGTCGCTGGCATTTTAAATATTGGGACTGCTCACTTAGGTGAGTTCGGTGGTCGCGATGGTATTTGCCGTGCTAAATCAGAAATTTATCGTCATATTCTACCTCACGGTGTTGCTATTGTTCCGCAACAAGATGACTTTACTACCGAGATTCGTGAAGCAGCAAAAAGTCATCAAATTATGAGTTTTGGTACTGGTGGTGATGTCTTTGCTACAGAGATTGAATTGTTGCCACAATCTGCCAATTTCCAGTTACATACACCTCAAGGTTCAAGTTTTGTAAGGCTGCCATTTGCAGGTGAGCATAATGTGCAAAATGCAACTGCTGCAGTAGCATTTGCTTTGGCATTAGGTGTTAGCCTAGACGATATTGTAAAAGGATTAGAGCAAGCACAAGGTGCGAAAGGCCGTTTGAACTTTATTCAAAAAGCGCCTCATTTATTTATTGATGATACTTATAACGCTAATCCAACATCTATGCGAGCTGCGGCGCAAGTATTACTTCAACAAAATGGCATTAAAGTCATGGTGATGGGGGATATTGGGGAACTTGGCGATAGTAGTTGGCAAGAACATCATGATTTAGGTCGCGATCTCGCTCAGCTTCCTTTAGATCATATTATTGCAGTTGGGCAGTTTGCCTCAGCAGCTCTCGAAGGTGCGGGCCTTCATTCTACTAAATTGAAAGCATTTCAGACTCAAGCTGAGGCGCTTCCATTTTTAATCAATCTAATCCAAACACATCAACCCCAGTCCATGAGTTTCCTGTTTAAAGGTTCTCGCTTTACTCATATGGAAACGTTGATGGCTGATTTGATGGAGAAACTTTAAATGCTGTTATGGTTGTTTGAACAACTTGCGGGCTATCACAGTTCGTTTCAGGTTGTTCGTTATTTAACATTACGTTCTTTACTCAGTGTATTAACGTCACTGACCATTGGTTTGGTTCTCGGACCAATCATGATTCGTAAATTACAAGCGTTAAAATACGGTCAGGCAGTAAGTTCGTTTGCTCCTGAAAATCATGCCAAAAAAATGGGTACACCGACAATGGGAGGGATTTTAATTCTACTCTCAATTGGTATTAGTACTTTATTGTGGGCTGATTTATCTAACCCTTATGTTTGGATTGTACTTGGTGTAATGGTTGTGTTCGGTGCGGTTGGCTGGGCAGATGACTGGATTAAGATTCGCTATAAAGATAATGCGGGCTTACCTGCACGTAAGAAATTCTTCTGGACTTCTATTGCCTCACTTGGTGCTGGTATTGCGTTATATTTAATTGCAACTGAACAATCTAATTCAGAATACACAGCAAATATGCTGGATTTATTGATTCCTTTCTTTAAGAATCTTTCAATTCCACTTTCTATTGTTCCATTAGGCTTGGCATTTATTGTATTCACCTATTTAGTAATTAATGGTGCTTCTAATGCGGTTAACTTAACTGACGGTTTAGATGGTTTAGCTATTATGCCGGTGGTTATGGTGGCTTCAGGTTTAGGAGTATTTGCTTATTTATCTGGTGACATCCGTTTCGCTAACTATTTACATATTCCATATGTGAAATATACCTCTGAGCTTGTGGTGATCTGTTCTGCGATGATTGGTGCAGGCTTAGCATTCCTTTGGTATAACGCACATCCAGCACAAGTCTTTATGGGTGATGTGGGCGCTTTAGCTTTAGGCGCAATGCTTGGAACAATTGCCGTGATGGTACGCCAAGAAATCGTATTTGCGATTATGGGCGGTGTTTTTGTGATGGAGGCTGTATCAGTATTCCTGCAAATCGGGTCGTTGCGAATGCGAAATAAGCGCGTATTCTTGATGGCACCTTTACACCATCACTATGAAAAACAAGGCTGGAAAGAAACTCAAGTTGTAATTCGATTCTGGATTATTACGATTATGCTAGTTGTTTTAGGCCTAATGACCTTAAAATTGCGCTAGAACTTATTTTGGTGTCAATATAAAGCCAGTTTCTACTGGCTTTTTTTATTGGAGAGGTAAATGACAAAGGTTGTTGGGCTAGACCAATTATCTGTAATTAACCAAAAAGTGGTTAGTGATGGGGAAGTATTACCTCAAGTTGTACTTAAAGATGGTAGTCAGGTACAAACGGGAACTGTCGCGACAATGCTGCATAATATTGAACTCTATAATGCGGGACAAAGAGGGCAAATTGAAGAAGAGTTGAAGATCGCAATTCCAACTTTAATTAAAGTGGGATTGTTTGATTTGTTTGAAGTAGATGAATGGGTTTCTGGAACAAATGCAGGCCGCACATTTGTTGGAATGCACGCTAAGGCTTATTTGCAACAAAAAGAACAAGAGAACAATTAAACGTGACTACGCAAAATTTAATGTGCCCCGTATGTCGTCAGCGACTTGAGCTGGTAAACAAAACATGGCGGTGTGAACAGGGTCATAGCTATGACATTGCAAAGCAAGGTTATGTGAACTTACATGTCGTACAGCATAAACACAGTAAAAATCCCGGGGATACTCCTGAGTCTGTAGATGCACGCCGTGCCTTTTTACAGGGCGGCTATTATCAGCCTTTACAGCAAGCAGTAGTTCATTTGCTAAAGCATCTTAAAGCTAAAGCTGTACTTGATATTGGCTGTGGTGAGGGATATTACACTAGTACGATGCAACAGGTTGTTGAGCAGTGTATAGGTGTAGATATTGCAAAAAATGCAGTACAACGTGCTGCAAAGTTAAATGCCAACGTGACTTGGGTTGTCGGTACAGGAGCAACTTTACCCGTAATTGATCAAAGTATAGATGTGTGTACGAGTCTTTTTAGCCCGATTCCACAAGCAGAAATTGCGCGTGTTTTAAAAGATGATGGTTATTTAATTGTTGTTACGCCTGCTTCTGAACATTTGTATGCCATGCGTGAGGCTTTATTTGAGCAAGTTAATCCTCACACACCAGAAAAGTTTGTAGAGCAACTACAAGATTTATTTGAGTTGAAAGAACAGCAAGTTATAGATGCTCCTTTATTACTTGACCAAGAAGCTTTAAAGAATCTAATCGCTATGACGCCTTATGCGTATAAGGCATCTCCAGAGCGCCGGATGCAATTAGAACAGCAATCACACCTAAAAGTGACAGCATCTTTTCAAATCTATCTTTTTCAAAAGCGTAATAAAAAAGCCATCTAACGATGGCTTTTTTATTTTTACTCAATTTGGTTAATCAAGTTTTCTAATTCATCTTTGTCACGCTTCGGCGCTGTTCCTTGTGAAGGCTTCATTGCTGGAGGTGCTGCCTTAGATGGAATTACAATTTCCTCACCAGGTAGGTCATCAAAGTCATTATTGGTGTTAGCTTTCGGTTGCGGTGGTGCAGGACGATAGAGTGGACGTGCTAATGGTGGTGCAGCACGATATGTTTTCTTATCGCCTATTTCTGTAACGACAGCTTGTTTGTCACGAGAAATAGGTGCCTGAGCATCTTTTTCTAAACGAACCCAAGAAGCTGGAGTACCTTTTAAAGATTGATCCATAAAGTTAATCCAGATTGGTAATGCGGCAATACCACCATACTCACGACGGCCAAGTGTTGTTGGTTGGTCAAAGCCGACCCATGTAATTGCGACTAACTTGCCGTTGAAACCTGCAAACCATGCATCTTTTGCGTCGTTCGTTGTACCTGTTTTACCACCCAAGTCACTACGGCCAATTTTAAGTGCGGCACGACCTGTACCATGCTCAATTACGTCACGTAAGATATTTGCCATATCATAAGCAGAGCTTGATTTTAAAATACGCTGAGCTTGACGATATTGACTATTATTCTTATCAGTTTGTTTTAGGTTGAGCTGTTTGGCCGCCTTTTCTTTCTGTTCCAACTCTTTATTGGTCACTTCAACAACTTGATCATCTGGTGTAGTTGCCTGTGCATCTTCAGTTGTTTCAGGTGAATTAATACATGGAATACATGCATATTCTGGCTTAGCTTCGTAAATCACTTTACCGTATGCATCTTCAATACGTTGAATGAAATGTGGTTGGACACGGTAGCCACCGTTTGCAAACGTTGCATAACCTGTTGCCATTTGAATTGGCAATACTTGAGGTGTACCTAAAGCAATGGTGTAGTTACGTGGAATCTGATCTTCTTGTAAACCAAAATCCATGAATAACTGACGAGTACGTTCAATCCCTACAGTTTGTAAAAGTCTTACAGAGACGGTATTACGAGACAAATACAAAGCACGGCGTAATGGAATCATACCTAGGTAACGGCCATCAGAGTTCTTTGGTGTCCACTTACCAATGGTGATCGGGCTATCGTTGACCATGCTATAAGGTGTCATACCACGTTCTAATGCTAAAGCATAAAGGAATGGTTTGATGGTCGAACCCGGCTGACGCCAGCCTTGTAAAGCACGGTTAAATTTTGATTGATAGAAATTATAACCACCAACAATTGCTTCAATGGAGCCATCATTTGGATTAATTGCGATAAGCTGACCTTGAACTTTAGGTACTTGAACTAACGACCATGCAGTTTTAGCTTCATTTGGACGTAAACGAACAATATCCTTAACCTTAACAATCTGAGATGCACGTGAAGGTGCTCCACCTACGCTATTTGCATTGCGATAGGGGCGGGCCCAAGACATGCCAGACCATTGCACAGTGACTGTTGAGCCATCTTGCATTAACGCTTCAAAAGAGTTGTTATTTACTTTAGTCACTTCTGCAGGGTAGGTATTGGCATAAGCTCTAAATTGGCTTAATGGTTTGTCATGTGCTTCTGCTCCACGCCAGCCATGACGACGGTCATAAGCCTCTAAACCATCTTGTACAGATTTTTCTGCAATAGCCTGACGTTGGGCGTTAATGGTCGTGTAAACCTTATAGCCTGAGTCAATTGCTTGTTCACCAAAGTGTTTTACAAGCTCTGAGCGGACCATTTCACCTGCATATGGGTGAATATTATTTAGGTCGCGGTTGGGCATATTCAAGTTGATCGGCTCTGCAACTGCCTTTTGATACTCTGCTTGAGAAATATAACCGAGCTGCAACATACGGCCTAAAATCCAGTTGCGGCGTTCAAGTGCCCGTTCTGGGTTAACCACTGGGTTGTATTTAGATGGTGCTTTCGGTAAGCCAGAAATCATAGCCATTTGAGCAATGCTGAGCTCATTAATACTCTCGTTATAGTAAATTTTTGCAGCAGCTGCGATACCGTAAGCATTTTTACCCAAGAAAATCTTATTCACATAAAGACTTAATATGTCTTCTTTAGATAAGTTTTGTTCAATTTTTCGGGCCAAAAAGATTTCGGTTAGTTTGCGTTTTAAAGTTCTTTCTGGGCTTAAATAATAGTTTTTTGCAACCTGCATTGTGATGGTAGAACCACCTGTTTGCACATCAGACCCAGTAACACTTTCACTTAAAGCACGGCCTAAACCTTTAAAGCTAATGCCGCTGTGTTCGAAGAAAGAAGAATC
Organism: Acinetobacter sp. 766875; assembly: GCF_000582055.1. Lineage (NCBI taxonomy): Bacteria > Pseudomonadati > Pseudomonadota > Gammaproteobacteria > Moraxellales > Moraxellaceae > Acinetobacter > Acinetobacter sp. 766875. The sequence goes on from NZ_JEXX01000012.1 coordinate 26,551, forward strand.
TTCTGCTGCTAGGAATGCATGAATAAACGTAGGAGGAATTTGTTTGTATTCAACAGGAATAGAAAGTTTACCACCGTACTCAGCAATAAGTTGGTTGTCGGCTGTATAGACTTGCAAGGGCTTTAAAAGCGGTGCTTTTTTTAGTGAACTCATTTCCGGGAGGGTTGGGGCAATATAGAGATACATGCCATAAAATCCCATCGGAAGTGAGACTAAGATAATAATAATGATCAAAAAAATTGGACGCACGAAGCCCAAACTGGATAGCTTTTTCATGATAAGTAAGCTTTAATAAGATCGAATACAAACTAATTGTGGTCAGTATAGCCTTTAGACATGCGGATTGTTAGATGAGATATTGTATCCGTGTAAAAATAAAGACCGAGATTATTGGTTTGTAATTTTTTTTTGGGGATAAAAAAATAATAGGACAATAGTGTGCTCAGGTTATATCGTAAACCTAATAAGGGGTTAATGGGCGTCGATATTAGTTCGACTTCTGTTAAGTTGTTAGAGCTCTCTGTCAAGAACGGTAAATATTGGGTAGAAAGCTATGCTTTGATGCCTTTACCTGAAAACAGTGTAGTTGAAAAAAATATCTTAAATCCAGAAGCGGTAGCAGAAGCTTTGGAACGGGCGATGAATTTAGCAAATCCCCAAACCACTAATGCTGCAATTGCTGTTCCAACATCGACGGTTATTCATAAAACTATCGAAATGGATGCAGATATGAGCGATGACGAACGTGAAGTTCAGATTCGTGTAGATGCGGAGCAGTACATACCGTTCCCGCTGGATGAGGTGAGCCTTGATTTTGAGGTTTTGCCTGATCGCTTGCTGAATCCAAATCGAGTAAATGTTCTTTTGGTCGCAACAAGAACGGAAAACGTTGAAACACGTGTTGAAGTTCTTGAATTGGCAGATTTGAATCCTAAACTGGCAGATGTCGAGAGTTATGCAGTCGAACGTGCTTTTAGTGTGTTTGCTGATAGCTTGCCGATGGGCGCAAATACGATAGGAATTTTAGATATCGGCCATACCATGACAACACTATCGGTCATGCAAAATGGCAAGATTATTTATACTCGTGAGCAGGTTTTTGGTGGTAAGCAACTTACGCTTGAAATTCAAAGTCGTTATGGCCTCTCTCTAGAAGAAGCAAGCCGAGCTAAAAAAGACCGTACTTTGCCAGATGATTATGAAATTGAGGTACTAGATCCATTTCTAGATGCTGTGGTTCAGCAGGCGGCCCGCTCATTACAATTCTTCTTTTCTTCATCTCAGTTTAACGAAATAGACCATATTTTGCTTGCAGGTGGCAATGCGAATATTCCAGGTCTTGCCAAGCTTTTGCAGCAAAAATTAGGCTACCGTGTCACTATTGCCAACCCATTTTTACAAATGGGTTTTTCTCCTCAAGTCGACGTTCAAAAAATTGAAAATGATGCTTCATCTTTAATGGTGGCATGCGGCTTGGCTTTAAGGAGTTTTGATTAATGGCAACAATTAACTTACTACCTTGGCGTGAAGAGCTAAGGGAACAACGAAAAAAACAATTTATAACTTTATGCTTTGGTGTGGTTGTTTTGGGGATTACAACCGTATTTAGTGGATGGTTCTATTTTGATCATAAATTAGATGATCAAGAACAAGCAAACCAACTTATTAAAAGTACAAATCAAAACCTTGATCAGCAATTAAAAGCATTAAACGGTTTACAAGAGCAGCGTGATGCCATTATTGAGCGTATGAAGTTGATTCAAAATTTGCAGAGTCAACGGCCAGTAGTGGTGCGATTAGTTGATGAGCTCGTTCGAGTCACGCCACCAGCAATGTATCTAACAAAATTCAGTCGAGTGGGGGATAAATTTACGATCGAGGGTAAAGCTGAGAGTCCAAATACAGTAGCTGAATTGCTTCGTAACCTTGAATCGTCTCCTTGGTATCGTAATGCTTTTATGAATTCTTTCTTGGCTAATGAAGATAAAAAAGATAAGACTGCGAGTTCTCTTCTTCCTAGGGTGGAAGATAACTATGGCAGTTTTGTTGTGACTGTCGATTTGGGGGAAATGGGCGTGACCACAACGAATAACGATGCTGATAAGCCAGCCGTAGCGAAAGACACGGGGGCAGCCAAATGAGTCAAGATGAACTGCAAGAATTATCATTAGAGCAAACAGCTTCAAAGAAAAAGAAATTTAATCTCGATAAATTCCTTCAGCAATTTAATACGCTTGATATGAACAACTATGGTAGTTGGCCAATATCTGTAAAAATTACGTGCTGGATTTTTATTTTCTTTGCTGTATTGGCTTTGGGTTATTTTGTTGCTATTCAGCCAAAGCTACAAGCAATTGATAATGCTCAAGCTCAGGAAGGTAATTTATTAAATGAATTTCGAGAAAAAGACTCCAAATTACGTAACCTTCAGCAGTATCAAGTGCAGCTTCAAGAGATGCAGGCAAATTTCAACCAGCAACTAGAACAATTGCCGAAAGAAACAGAGATTCCAAGTTTAGTTGAGGATATTAACTTAACTGGTGTGAACTCTGGATTGAAATTTAAAAATATTCGTTTAGAGGATGAAGTAAAGCAGGAAATTTTTATTGAACAACCAATTGCCATCGAAGCAACAGGCGACTATCACGCTTTCGGTGCTTTCGTAAGTAGTATCTCTGCTTTGCCACGTATTGTGACGATGCATGACTTTGTTATAGAGGCTGCTCCAGCTAAAGATAGTAAGTCAGATATTCCTGTGCTTAATTACTCTATTAAAGCCAAAACCTATCGATATATAGGAGCAACAGAGGCATCGGCACAACCAGCTAAGGCTGCAGCGGCAACTGCACCAACTAGCCCTAATGCTCAGCCGAAATAGGAGAGTTATGATGAAAATTAAGCAAATTACTCTTTATGTTTTGGCCTGTGCCGCTCTTGTAGGATGTGATTCAAGAATTGACGCAGTCAATCAGCAAATGGCAAGTATTCGTAATCAGCCACCGCTCCCTATTGAGCCAGCGCCGATTTTTACCCCTGTACCACAATTTAATTATGCTGCTCATCAATTAAAAAGCCCGTTTATGCCAAGCTCACTGGCAGCTGAGCTTAAAATTATGGCCGGGAAGCGAGTGTATCCAAATTTCTCACGTGCACCGCAACCATTAGAAAACTATGCACTTGAAGCCTTAAATATGAAAGGAAGCATGCGTAATAATCGTGGTCAAATATTGGCTTTGATTCAGACACCGGATCATCAAATTGAACGGGTACAAGTGGGTAATTATATGGGCATGAATCAGGGCCGTATTACTCATATTAGTCCAACCCAGATTGATCTGGTCGAGATTGTGCCAGATGGTCGAGAAGGCTATGTCGAGAGACCGAGAACTTTGGTCTTGATTGGGCCTGCACCCTAAAACTTAGGGAATAAAAACGAAAAAGTATTTTTAAAGATTATTTAATTGGGGATGGTCAGACAATGAATCAGGTATTCCGTCAGTTTTCTATGGGGGCTGTAGCTGTTGCAATTATGCAGGCTGCATCTGCACAGGTCAGCATGACCAATATAGTACCAACGCAAGTTGCAGGTCAGGGCACAGAAATTAGAGTTATGTTTAATGGATTGCCACCACAGCCACAGGCTTACCAACTTGAAAATCCGTCACGTTTAATATTAGATTTTGATAAAGCTCAACAAAGTTTAAAACAGTCTAAAATTGCTGTTGCAACCAATGAAGCAAGCTCTGTAGATGTAACTTCAGATGATCAACGTTCACGTTTAACTGTAAATTTAAAAGATGCTGGAGCGTTTACAACACGTGTGGAAGGTAATACTTTCATTTTAAAAATTAATTCGGTCCAACCGAATAATAAACCTGTACCAGTAGTTACTGCACAACCACAAGGTATTTCAAACATTGGATTTCAGCGTGGTAGTCAGGGAGAAGGTTTAGTTGTTGTGGATCTTTTGGGAAGTAATACACCTGTAGATGTTCAACAACAAGGCAGTAAAGTTGTTATAAGAACTTTAGGTACAAAAATTCCGGCACATTTGGCGCGTCGTCTAAATGTAAATGATTTTGCAACACCAGTCTCAAGTATTGATGCTTATAATGATAAAGGTGCTGGTGTAATTACTATTCAGTCATCTGGTAGCTACGAATACATGGCATATCAGGCTGAAAATAAGCTCACAATCAGTTTGAAACGACCACAAGATAAAAGTACACCTTCTTCAAAAACTCCAACTTATTCTGGAAATAAGCTTTCGCTAGATTTCCAAGATATTGAAGTACGCCGTGTTCTACAATTGCTGGCTGATTTTACGGGCATCAACATGGTGACGGCTGATAGTGTACAAGGCAATATCACGTTACGTTTGAAAGACGTACCTTGGGATCAGGCTCTGGATATTATTTTAAAAACTAAAAATCTTGATAAACGTCGTAATGGGAATGTGATTTGGATTGCTCCTGTTGCAGAGTTGATTAAAGCAGAAGATGATGAGGCAAAAGCCTTGGCGCAAACGATCAAGTTAGCACCGATCCAAACAGATTATATTCGTTTGAGTTATGCGAAAGCGATTGATGTATTAAAGTTAATCGAAGATTCTCGTGATGGTAAAGGTGCGGTTGCAAATCGTACTGCCAATTCAGATGCTCTTGCTTTAGAGAGTTTATTGAGCTCCCGTGGTAGTGCGGTTGCTGATACACGAACTAATACTTTGATTGTAAATGATACAGCACAAAATATTGATAAAGTTCGTAAAATGATTGAACTGCTCGATATACAAGTTAAACAGGTCATGGTTGAGGCGCGCATTGTAAGAGCATCTACATCATTTACCAAAGAACTTGGTGTGAAGTGGGGCATTCTTTCGCAAGGTATCACCAATAATAAAAATTTGTTGGTTGGTGGTAGTGAAACAACTTTATGGAATTTGCGTGAACCTAAAAAAGATGAAACTACGGGTGGCTATAAATATACGATTGAGCGTCCTGATAACTTAAACGTTGACTTGGGGGTTTCTAATCCGGCAGGAAGCATTGCTTTTGGTCTTATTAGTATGTCGGACTTCATGTTGGATCTTGAGTTATCTGCTTTACAAGCTGATGGTTATGGTGAGGTGATTTCAACACCTAAAGTGATGACCGCCGATAAGCAAACTGCGAAAGTTGCAACGGGTCAACAGGTTCCTTATTTAATGACGACCACTTCTGGTGCTGGTTCTACTGCAACAACATCATTTAAAGATGCATTGCTAAGCTTGGATGTTACACCGAGTATTACACCTGATGGCAAAATTCAAATGAAATTGGATATTTCTAAGGACTCTGTAGCGGGTGAAGCACCAAATGGTGAGCTAATTCTGAATAAGAATAATATCAATACCAATGTGCTAGTTGATAATGGAGAAACCGTTATTTTGGGTGGTGTATTTGAACAAACAACGACGAATACCCAGACCAAAGTTCCTTTCTTTGGGGATATTCCTTTGGTTGGGCGTTTATTTAGAAAAGATGTAAAGTCTGATGATAAACAAGAATTATTGATTTTCGTAACACCACGAATTGTTAATGACACTTTAGCGAGAAATCATTAATATATTTTTTAATGAAAGCAATTGAAATAGGTGGCGCCTTGCCAAGCAAAGCGTTTGAAACCCTACCAAATATTTATTTGGTAGGGCCCATGGGGGCAGGAAAAACAACCGTTGGACGTCATTTAGCAGAACTATTAGGGCGTGAATTCTTAGATAGTGATCATGAAATTGAGCGCAAGACAGGGGCAACTATTCCCTGGATTTTTGAAAAAGAAGGAGAAGTTGGATTTCGTACCCGTGAAACTGTCGTCTTAAATGAGCTTACTTCACGTAAAGCATTAGTGCTTGCTACGGGTGGTGGGGCGATTACTCAAGCACCTAACCGAGAATTTTTAAAGCAACGTGGAATCGTTATTTATTTATATACTCCTGTTGAATTACAACTACAAAGAACTTATCGAGATAAAAACAGACCGTTATTACAAGTTGAAAATCCTGAACAAAAATTACGGGATTTATTAAAGATTAGAGACCCCCTGTATAGAGAAGTTGCACATTATACGATTGAAACAAATCAAGGTGCTGCACGTGATCTCGCACAAAAGATTTTGCAACTTATTCTAGCGAACAAGTTAAAATAGACGAACTGACTAGTGGTTTTATAAATTCATGCAAACTTTACATGTTGAATTAGGCGAACGCCGTTATCCTATTTTTATTGGTAGTCAACTTGACCCGAAACAGTTACTCGAGCCATATATACATGGTCAACAGGTCATGATTGTGAGCAATGTTACGGTTGCACCATTATATTTAAGCCACTATCAAGAAGCATTAAAAAGTCTGGGTAAAACGGTTGCGACTTGTATTTTACCTGACGGCGAAAAATATAAAGATATTCAACATTTAAATTTAATTTTTGATGCATTGCTTGAAGCCGGCTTTAATCGCGATTGTACAGTTTTAGCTTTAGGTGGTGGCGTGATTGGGGATATGGCGGGGTTTGCTTCTGCTTGTTTCCAACGTGGCGTTTATTTTGTGCAGGTTCCTACAACATTGCTTTCACAAGTCGATTCGAGTGTTGGCGGAAAAACAGGAATCAATCATCCGCTTGGCAAGAATATGTTAGGTGCTTTTCAGCAACCACAAGTCGTTTTAGCTGATATGGCACAATTGAATACATTGCCAGAACGTGAGCTTTCGGCCGGTTTAGCTGAAGTGATCAAATATGCACTTTTAGGTGATGCTGATTTCTTGGTTTGGCTTGAAGAAAATATGGATGGCCTTGTTGCTAGAGATGCTGATTTACTTGCAGAAGCTGTCTATCGTTCATGTGCTCATAAAGCGCGTATTGTTGCGAATGATGAGAAAGAACAAGGTGAACGCGCTTTACTTAATTTAGGCCATACTTTTGGCCATGCGATTGAGTCGTATCTAGGTTATGGTACTTGGTTGCATGGTGAGGCTGTTGCAACTGGTATGGTGATGGCAGCAGATTTATCACAGCGTTTGGGCTGGATCTCAAATGAAGATGTAGCTCGTACAAAAAAAATCATTCAACGTGCGAATTTGCCGATATCATGTCCACAAATTCCATTGGATGATTTCCTTGGATATATGGCTCATGACAAAAAAGTTCTTAATGGACAATTACGTTTGGTGTTGTTAAAGCAACTTGGACAAGCAGTAATTACCAAGGACTTTGATGTCGAATTGATGAAACAAGCTATTTTGGCGAATCAACACGGATAACAAATAAGGTAAAGCATGACTGTATCACGTACACTTTGGCAGAATGTTCAACAATATATCTGGTTGGTTGGTGGTATTGTCTGCTTATTGCTTGCTTTTATTTTTTGGGTAATTACAGATAGCAAAAAACTGGTTGAAGTTGAAAAGTCCGCTGACTCTGAGGCGCCTGTACAAATTCAACCAGAGAAAGTTGCTACAACACCTAACCTAGGTGCTTTGGCTGATGAGGTTCGTCCACTCGATTTAACTACACGTACTGTGGCTTCGGGTGAGCATGAACCTGAGTTTCGCGGTACAAAGTTTATTAATGAAAATAAAAAACAATGGACGCTTGAGTTATTTCGTGCCTCTGATGAAGATATTATTAAAAACTTTTTAAAAAATCGTACCGACCGTAATAAATTTATTTATTTCCGTTTAAGTGGGGAACAACAAGCAGAGCAGTATGTGTTGGTTTATGGCACGTTTAAACGCTCAGAAGATGCAATTCAGCAATTAACACAAATTAACCTGCAATTACCTGAGTCAGTTAAACCTCAGCCACAACAGTTCTCAAGTTATGCCTCACTGGTAAATGACTTAGGGGCAGATGAGATGAAAGGTGGCAATAATCAGCTTTATGAAGTACGTCTGCGTCCGGCTGCTTTACCTACAATTGATGAGTCATTATTGATGTCAGGAGTAGCTACGGGAACTGCCAATGCTCAGCCTAAAGCTCCTGCAACTAATTCAGCTACAAAAACTACTATTATTCGTCGTGATGCAGAAGGAAATGTGGTTGATGTACAGCAATCAAATTCTAATATTGATCAGCCTAATAGAACACCTCAAACACGAATCAATGAGGGACAACAGAAAAATGCCACAAATGAGGGCATAAAAGGGAATTAATTTATCTAATAATATGCGCAAAAATGGTGCAAACTGATTGTATGATAATATTTTTTGATCAGATGTGGTGCATATTTAGACATTTTTTAACATGATAACGCGAATAAAATAACTATATTTATAATAAATATAAGGATTTAGTCTCATTTTTTCAATATGGCACACTTTTTGCTTTATTGTTGTGCTTATTAATGTGCTGCAAACTATTTTAGCCCTCTAAGAAGTGAATTCTATGCAGAGGCGTGGGGTCCAACTGCTTTAAAAGAGTGCGAAATAAGTCAAAACATTTTTCTAGCAAAAACCAGTGTACGTAAAAATGGAACAGCGTATATTGGCTTATCAGCCCAAAATTTTTTGTTTGCGAAACATTGAGCTAACTGTCATCCGTAGGCACTATCGCAAAAAGAAGTTGTTTGTTTGACGCTCGAAAGAGCCTTATTGAAAGAAGGGTACGCTATGCACATGCCATCGCCTAATACTGTAGCTCCCGCTCAAGGTTTATATCAGCCTGATGAGTTTAAGGATAACTGTGGTTTTGGACTGATTGCCCATATGAAGGGTGAATCAAGTCATCATCTAGTAGAAACCGCGATTCACAGTTTAAGTTGCATGACGCACCGTGGTGGTATTGCCGCAGATGGCAAGACGGGAGATGGTTGCGGCTTATTATTGGCGATGCCAAAGCAATTTTTCCGTGATGAAGCAAAAAAACTAAGTGATATTACACTAAGTGAAATTTTTGCTGTGGGTACGGTATTTTTAAATATTGATCCTGCATTAGCACAGCACTCTAAAAATATTTTAACAAAAGAAATTGAGTCAGAAGGTTTACGTGTACTCGCTTGGCGTATCGTCCCTACAAATAACGATGCATTAGGTGAAATTGCGCTTCAATCTTTACCAGCTTTTGAACAAGTCATTGTGAACTGTCCAATGGGTGTAACTGAGGTTGAATTTAACCGTAAGTTATTCTTGGCGCGTCGCCGTGCGGAACAACAACTTCAAAAAGATCCGTCATTTTACGTGACTACGCTTTGCTCGACAGTTATTAGCTATAAAGGCTTGATGATGCCTGCTGCAATTGCTGAGTTCTATACAGATTTGGCAGATGAGCGCTTAAAATCGCATATCGTGGTATTCCACCAACGTTTCTCTACAAATACATTACCGCGTTGGCCTTTGGCTCAGCCATTCCGTTACCTTGCGCATAATGGTGAAATCAACACGATTACAGCAAACCGTAACTGGGCGTTAGCGCGTACTCCTAAATTTGAAAACCCATTATTACCAGGACTTACTGAGCTTAACCCAATTGTAAACCGTACAGGTTCGGATTCTTCAAGCTTGGATAATATGCTTGAGATCTTGGTGGGTGGTGGTATGGATTTATTCCGTGCTTTACGTATGCTCGTACCGCCAGCATGGCAAAACGTTGAAACTCTAGATACGGACTTGCGTGCATTCTATGAATTCAACTCAAAACATATGGAAGCTTGGGATGGTCCTGCTGGTCTTGTTATTCAAGATGGCCGCCATGCGATTTGTATGCTTGACCGTAATGGCCTGCGCCCTGCACGTTGGGTAATTACTAAAAATGATTATATTACCTTAGCATCTGAAATTGGTGTTTGGGGCTATGAACCTGAAGATGTAGTTTCCAAAGGTCGTGTAGGTCCTGGTCAAATCTTGGTAGTCGATACTTTAACAGGTAAAGTACTTGATACTAAAGATGTTAGTACTCATTTGAAAAACATGCGCCCGTACCGTGAGTGGTTACGTGATCACGCGATTCGCTTAAATGCAAACCCAGAACTTGAAGAGCAACTTGTTGATAAAGGTTTAACTGGTGAAGCATTAAAAGCAGCTCAAAAAATGTTTATGGTGACATTTGAAGAGCGCGACCAGTTGTTACGTCCAATCGCTGAGAGCGGTCAGGAAGCTGTTGGTTCTATGGGTGACGATACGCCAATGGCTGTATTGTCTCGTCAAGTACGTCATGTGACCGACTACTTCCGTCAACAGTTTGCACAGGTGACAAACCCACCAATTGACCCACTGCGTGAATCAATTGTTATGTCACTTGAAACCTGTTTGGGGCGTGAGCAGAACGTATTCGAACAAGGTCCTGAGCATGCTGATCGTATCATCATCTCTAGCCCTGTATTGTCAAATTCAAAAATGCAGCAAATCCGTACAATTGAGCGTGCGGGTTATGAGGCAGTTGATATTGATTTGAACTATGCTGAAACAGAAGGTTTGCAAGCGGCAATTACGCGTATTTGTGAAGAATCTGCACAAGCTGTTCGTGATGGTAAAACCCTAATTGTTTTAACTGATAAAAACATTCGTGAAGGTTACTTACCTGCAAACGCTGCACTTGCAACGGGTGCGGTACACCATTATCTCATTAAAACTGGTTTGCGTACTGATGCAAACATTATGGTTGAAACTGGTTTTGCACGTGATCCACACCAATTTGCGGTATTACTTGGTTTTGGTGCGACTGCTGTTTACCCATACCTTGCATATGACGTAATCAATGACTTGATTGCGAAAGGTGAGCTTTTAGGTGATCCGATTCATGCACAAGCAAACTTCCGTAAAGGTATTGAGAAAGGCTTGTTAAAAGTTCTTTCGAAAATGGGTATCTCGACAGTAGCTTCTTACCGTGGTGGTCAGCTTTTTGAAGCAGTAGGTTTATCTTCTGAAGTTGTAGATCAGTGTTTTTTAGGCGTTCCAAGTCGTATCCAAGGTGCAACATTTGTTGATCTTGAAAATGACCAGAAAAAATTAGCGGCGACAGCTTGGTCTAGTCGTAAGCCAATTGATCAGGGTGGTTTGCTTAAATTCGTATTTGGTAAAGAGTACCATGCGTTTAACCCAGATGTGATTAACTCACTACATAAAGCGGTTCGCTCTGGTAAATACGAAGACTTTAAAGAATATGCCGAGTTAGTGAATAACCGTCCGATCGCGACTATTCGTGACTTGTTTAAGTTAAAAACAACCAATCCAATTCCGGTTGAGCAAGTTGAATCGGTTGAAGATATCTTGCCTCGTTTCGACTCGGCAGGGATGTCTTTAGGTGCGCTTTCTCCAGAAGCACATGAAGCTATTGCAATTGCGATGAACACCATTGGTGGTCGTTCAAACTCTGGTGAGGGTGGTGAAGACCCTGCACGTTACGGCACAATTCGTAATTCGAAAATTAAGCAAATTGCATCTGGTCGTTTCGGTGTAACACCTGCTTACTTAACTTCTGCTGAAGTTTTGCAAATTAAAGTTGCTCAAGGTGCAAAACCAGGTGAAGGTGGTCAGTTACCAGGTGGTAAAGTGAATGGCTTAATTGCGCGTTTACGTTACTCAGTACCGGGTGTGACACTTATTTCACCTCCGCCACATCACGACATTTACTCAATTGAAGATTTGTCGCAACTGATTTTTGACTTGAAACAAGTTAACCCCAAAGCGATGGTATCTGTGAAGTTGGTATCTGAACCGGGTGTAGGTACGATTGCTGCTGGTGTTGCTAAAGCATATGCAGACTTTATTACCATTTCTGGTTATGACGGTGGTACTGCTGCATCTCCGCTTTCTTCAATTCACCACGCAGGTTCTCCATGGGAGCTTGGCTTGAGTGAAGCGCATCAGGCACTTCGTGTAAATGACTTACGTGGCAAAGTACGTGTACAAACTGATGGTGGTTTAAAGACTGGTCTTGATGTTATTAAGGCAGCAATTTTAGGTGCTGAAAGTTTCGGTTTTGGTTCAACACCAATGATTGCATTAGGTTGTAAATATCTACGTATTTGCCACTTAAACAACTGTGCAACAGGTGTTGCAACTCAACAAGACCATTTACGTCAAGAGCACTATATTGGCGAACCACAAATGCTCATTAACTTCTTCCACTTTATTGCAGAAGAAACACGTGAATGGTTAGCGGCTCTTGGTGTAGCTTCACTTAAAGACTTAATTGGTCGTGTGGACTTACTTGAAGTATTACCGGGTGAAACTGAAAAACATGCTCACCTTGATTTAAGTGCATTGTTAACTTCTCATCCTGCTGCTGAAGGTAAAGCGCAGTACTGTGAAGTACAAGGTAATGCACCATTTGATAAAGGTGTATTGGCTGAGAAAATGGTTGCAGAAATGCTTCCTGCAATTGAGTCAAGTGCAGGCGGTCAGTTCAACTTTAATGTCGTGAACTGTGACCGTTCAATTGGTGCACGTGTATCGGGTGAGATTGCTCGTCGCTATGGCAACTTGGGTATGGAAGCACATCCGGTTGTAATGAACCTAACAGGTACTGCTGGTCAGTCACTTGGTGTTTGGAATGCTGGTGGTTTACATATCCGTCTTGAAGGTGATGCAAACGACTATGTAGGTAAAGGCATGGCGGGTGGTCGTATCTCGATCTTCCCACCAAAAGGTTCGCCTTTCCAAACACAAAATACAGCAATTATTGGTAATACTTGTTTATATGGCGCAACTGGCGGTAAGTTATTTGCAGCTGGTACGGCAGGTGAGCGTTTCGCCGTTCGTAACTCTGGTGCGTTTGCTGTTATTGAAGGTGCAGGTGACCACTGCTGTGAATATATGACTGGTGGTGTTGTGACTGTGCTTGGAAAAGTGGGTCATAACTTCGGTGCAGGTATGACAGGCGGTTTTGCTTATGTGCTTGACCTCGATAATGACTTTGTAGATTACTACAACCACGAGTTAATTGACTTAACCCGTATTTCAACAGAATCTATGGAAGATCATAAAGAGTTCTTGTTGCGTATTATTGACGAGCATATTAAAGAAACTGGTAGTGCTTGGGCTTATAAAATTCGCAATGAGTTCGATTTCTACAGCCGTAAATTCTGGCTTGTAAAACCAAAAGCTGCTAACTTGCAATCGCTTTTGAAAACTACACAAGCTGATCCACAATAATTCCACGACTGCAAAGACATAGGCAGGTGCGGGCAACAGGGAAATCCGCGCCTACCCACGGAGAGAGACATGGCAGAACGCCTAAATAATGACTTTCAATTTCTGGATGTACCACGTCAAGATCCAGAGAAAAAAGATATTACTGTCCGCAAAGCAGAATTTGTGGAAATTTATAAACCTTTTACTTCGGAAACTGTCACTAATCAGACACACCGTTGTTTAGGTTGTGGTAACCCATATTGCGAATGGAAATGTCCTGTACATAACTACATTCCAAACTGGTTAAAACTGATTGCTGAAGGTCAAATTTTCCAAGCTGCTGAGCTTTGCCATCAAACAAATACTTTACCTGAGGTATGTGGTCGTGTATGTCCGCAAGACCGTTTGTGTGAAGGCGCTTGTACCTTAAATGATGGGTTCGGTGCGGTCACTATTGGTAATGCTGAAAAATATATCAATGACACAGCTTTTGCTTTGGGTTGGCGCCCAGATATGTCACATGTGAAGTGGACAGGTAAAAAAGTTGCAATTATTGGTGCAGGTCCAGCAGGTCTAGGCTGTGCCGACATTTTAGCCCGCGGTGGTGTTAAGCCAGTTGTATTCGATAAGCGTCCTGAAATTGGTGGCTTACTGACATTTGGTATTCCAGAATTCAAAATGGAAAAGGATGTGATGAAGCGCCGCCGTGAAATTTTCACTGGCATGGGTATTGAATTCCGCTTAAATACTGAAATTGGTAAAGATGTCACGATTGATGAATTACTTGCTGAATATGATGCAGTATTCATGGGAATGGGAACTTATACCTACATGAAAGGTGGTTTCCCGGGTGAAGATCTTGATGGTGTTTATGATGCGCTTGATTTCTTGATCTCTAACGTGAACCGTTGCCAAGGTTGGGAAAAAGATCCAAGTGAATACATTAGCTTAGACGGTAAAAAAGTTATTGTTCTTGGTGGTGGTGATACCGCTATGGACTGTAACCGTACTTCATTGCGTCAAGGTGCTCATGATGTAACTTGTGCATATCGCCGTGATGAAAGCAATATGCCAGGTTCTGCACGTGAAGTAAAAAATGCGTATGAAGAAGGCGTAAAGTTCTTGTTTAACCGCCAACCAATCGAAATTGTTGGTGAGAATGGCAAAGTGACAGGCGTAAAAGTGGTAACGACGCAGATGGGTGAACCAGATAGTCGTGGCCGCCGTAGCCCTGAGCCAATTCCAGGTTCGGAAGAAATTTTACCGGCAGATGCAGTTTTACTCGCGTTTGGTTTCCGTCCAAGTCCAGCAGACTGGTTTGGTAATGTGAATATTAATCTTGATGGTTCAGGTCGTGTAGTTGCACCAGAGCACCAAGAATTTAAATTCCAGACATCAAACCCGAAAATCTTTGCTGGTGGTGATATGGTGCGTGGTTCAGATCTTGTAGTTACAGCTATTTGGGAAGGTCGCCAAGCTGCTGAAGGTATTTTAGATTATCTTGGTGTTTAATCTAAAAAATCATTACTAAAGTTTTTGATAAAGCCTGCTATATGCAGGCTTTATTTTTTACCGTTAATCAGTTTGACGTTTTTGGCAAATACAATAAGCTTTTTTGCCCTTTTTGGCCCCTTAGTTGCAAGAGATACTCAAAGCTTCCTTCTTCACTACAGTAGGTGTTGAGCATGAACATCGCAGGTATGACGGCAGAAAAATCATATTTAAATCGTCGAAAAGCGTTGGGTATTACAGTGCGTCGCCTTGAGTTTAATCCTCAAGCAATCAAGCGCTATTATTTTGCAAATTCGCCTTTAATGTCCCATTTTTTAACTGCACTCTCTTCAACATTTCCCGTAGGAGAACAGTTTTTTGTAAATAGCGTGCGTAATGTACGTGACAAAGTTTCCGATCCCCAATTGCAGGCACAAATTGCAGCTTTTATTGGACAAGAAGCGATGCACTCGAAAGCGCATGGTGAATTTAATGAGGCTTGGCGCCGTGATGATTATAATCTGGATCGTTTTCAAGCTTGGTTGAATGAGCGTGATAAATATTTAAGAACAATTTCTCCTAAGCTACAGCTGGCATTGACATGTGCATTTGAGCATTTTACGGCTTTGCTTGGAGGGTATATTTTACAGCATCCTGAATTATTAAAAACTTTGGACCAAGATGCGCTAAAGCTTTGGGTCTGGCATGCTATTGAGGAAATCGAGCATCGTTCAGTTGCATTTGATGTATACCAACATGTATATGGAGATGATCGTATTCGCCGTTTACTAATGCGTAGTGTTACTACGGGATTTGCGAGTCTTGCTTTCTATGGTACGACACGATTATTTTGGCAAGATAAATGGAAAAGCTTGCCTAAAATAGGCGGAAATATTTTTGGTGTGTATTTGCTTGTTAAAATGATTATACAACTGACACCTGAATATTTTGCTTATTACAGAAAAGACTTTCATCCGAGTCAAAAAAACTATGGCCAGATGGTCGATTACTGGAAGAGTTATTTGGCGGATGAATATCAAATGACAAGTTTCCAAGAGGAAACAAAGTTAAGGCCAAGCTAGAATAAAAAACCGGATTTAAAGATCCGGTTTTTTTTAAATCTATAAAATAAAAGCAACACAATAATGCCAAATTCATCATACAATCGAGACAAGAGGTTAAAAATATAAAGAAAAACTTGAGGATAAAGTGACGATGAAAACGTTTAAACAACTTGTAATCGCGACAACACTTGCAAGCACCTTACTATTTTCCGGCTGTGGCTATAATACTTTACAGGTCAAAGATGAGGCTGTAACAGCGGCTTGGTCTGAGGTACAGAACCAATATCAACGTCGATCAGATTTAGTACCAAATCTTGTAAACGTAGTTAAAGGTTATGCTAAGCACGAAGAGCAAGTATTAACTGAAGTAACTCAGGCACGCGCAAATGTAGCAGGCTTGAAGGTCGATAAAGAAGTATTGGAAGACCCAGCATTACTTGAAAAATATCAACAAGCGCAAAGCCAGTTAACTGGTGCATTATCTCGACTGATTGCTGTTTCAGAAAATTACCCAGACTTAAAAGCCAATACCCAATTCCAAGAATTACAGGTTCAGCTTGAGGGTACAGAAAACCGAATTGCTGTGGCACGTAATCGTTATATTACAACTGTTCAAGACTATAACTCTTATGTCCGTCAGTTCCCACAAGCTGTAACAGCGAAAGTGATTGGTATGCATCCAAAAGCTAATTTCTCTGCAGAAGCATCGGCTCAGCAGGCTCCAAAAGTTTCTTTCGATTAATTTAAATCAGGGAAGAGCCGCATGAGAAATACTATATTGCTTCAGTTTAAGCAAATTAAGGTGTTTGTTATTACCTTAATGGTGCTCTGCTGCAGTGTTCTGTTTCAGAGTGCGGCTTGGAGTGAGAATAATATTGCCACTGCTACAGATGAAACTGATACTGTGGTGGCAGGTAAAATTATTCAACAGCAGCAAGCTCAAGCATCGAAACCTAAAATCAATGAGCAGGCTGCTTCAAGTGCCGCGCCTCAAGCTCAGGTTGCGAATGACATGGCTGATGGTGAATCAATTCGTGGTTTACCTACATTAAATCAGCCTGTTATTGATCAAGCCAATATTTTGAGTGAAGCTGAAAAGCAGCAACTCAATCAGAAAATTTTAAATCTATACCAGCAAGGTAAGGCACAAATAGGTATTGTGATTGTACCGACTACAGGCCAAGAAGATATATTTGATTACGCTTTACGGATCGGTGAAAAATGGCAACTTGGTTCGAGTAAACGAGATAATGGTTTACTTATCGCAGTTGCAATTAACGATCATAGAATACAAATTTTGACTGGATATGGTTTAGAAGGTGTATTGCCTGATATCGTTGCAAGTCGAATTATTCGAAATCAAATTACACCTTATTTTAAACAAGCCCAATATGCCGAAGGCTTAAACGCTGGTATTGATGAAATTGGAAGGATTTTAAATCTAGATCCGGAAGTTGCTCAGCAAGCTGCTCAAGATTTAAAAGAGCGCCAACATCAGGCTGCCGAAGAACAACAAGCCAAACAAACTACTTTGACAATGGCGTTGTTTATTCTTATTGCCGGAATTGTAGGCTCGTTTATTGTTGGCCGACCTCTTAGTGCTTCTACAGCAGGTGTTGCTGCCGCGGTAGCAGGTTTTGTAAACGGTGCTGGCTTGGTTACTAGTTTACTACTTGGATTTGGTATTTTCTTTTTACTCATTACTTCAATTGCCCAACTTATTTTACAGGCTATTTTAAGTGGTTCTGGTGGGGGTGGACGTGGAGGCGGCTTCGGTGGTGGAGGCGGCGGTTATGGCGGCGGCGGAGGTCGTTTTGGTGGTGGAGGTGCTTCAGGGTCATGGTAACAACATCAGAAACAACACAAATTATTACTCAACCAAAAATTGAGGAATATGTAGAGCCAAGCTTAAAACGTTGGTTTAAGCATCTTTGCTATTTTCCTGCTAGTAGCCGCTATTTTAGTAAAAGGGATAAACAAGCTATTACTGAAGCGGTTCAAAAAGCAGAACTTGGTCATATTGGTGAAATACAGGTTGTTATAGAAGGGCATATTCCTTGTTCACAAGCATATAGGCAGAACACGCGCTTAAGGGCGCAACAATTATTTGCAGAACTTGGGGTTTGGGATACTGAACTTAATAGCGGTGTACTGCTCTATTTAAATTTATGTGAACGCACAGTAGAAATTATATTTGATCGTGGTATTCGAAGCGCGACGACTGAGCAGGTGTGGCAACAGATTTGCGAATCTATTGTGCACCAGCTTAAGCAAAAACAGTATCTACATGCTGTAGTGATTGGAGTTCAGCAAATTGGTGATGTGATGTCACACTTTTACGATGAAAATATGCCAGATCAAAATAATGAATTGGGTAATGCGCCTATCATTATTAATTAAATTATCTACACAAAATCTAGCTGTTTTAAAAAATTTGGACAATAAACTGACTGACAAAAAATGTCATCTAATCATGTATTTTTAAAGAGATTTTTGTCACATTAAAAAGTAAAAAAAAGAAATAGACTGTGAAGAAATTTTTATTAGTGATTTAATTCTAAAAAAATTATAGTGACAATTTTTGTCACTTATTTACTGCTTTAGCATTTCGAATAAGTTTAAAGTATTTATAAATCTTTGTTTTTTAATAAAAATAAAAGTTGGCATGGTTGCTGCAATATATTCTATAGCTCAAAAAGCTTATATAAAAACATACATACAATCTTTGGGGAAAAGGCTATGAATGCACAAAAAGGTTTTACATTAATCGAACTCATGATCGTTGTAGCGATTATTGGTATTTTGGCTGCGATTGCTTTACCAGCTTATCAAACTTATATGGTCAAATCTAAGTTGGTAGAGGCAACAACTGATTTAGATGCTGCAAAAGTAGCTGTTGCAGAAGCTTACTCTACAAATGATAATCAATTTCCATTAACAGCAAATAGTCCTATCCCACCTTTAGGTGCTAATGCTAAATATGTTACGGCATTAACTTATACTGGAACAGCTAATGGTCCAATCACAATTGTTGCGACTCTTGGTGGTACAAACAATACAAAGGTTGATGGTAAATTTATTGGTTTGACTGGTACTGGTCAGGCTGATGGAACAGTTTCATGGTCATGTAGTACATTTACAAGTACAACGAAAGCAGGTGCAGACACAGAACTATATCCATTCTTACCAACTAATTGTCAAAAGGCAAGTTAATACATACTATAAAAAGCGCATCTTTTCTAAGATGCGCTTTTTATTAAATAAACTTACTCACTAATAATTTTCAATAAATATATTTGGATAGGATAATTATTATGTCAATTGTATTGGTTACGGTATATCTTGATGAAGATATTCCAGAATATATGAATGGAGTTTTCCGTATAGGTTCTGTTATATTGGAAGATGATCAAGGAAAAGAAACTGATCATGATGGGTTGGTGGATAATACAGATTTTCATAGTTTAGACAATTTAAAAAGAACTGTTGCTGATTGTCTGGAAGTTAATAATGAAATTGTTGTAATTGGCAATAATTAAGATATATCTTAATAAATTTTTTAAATATATGTCAAAACGTCTTAAATTTTTCTTTGGGCATTTAGTTGTTTCATTCGGAATAGCCTCATTTATTGTCACTTGGATATTTCTAGTTTGGTATCCACAACCATTAGCAAAAGCAGTAGGTGTTACCCATATTTTCTTAATGATGGTCGCTATTGATGTTATTTTGGGACCCATTTTAGGCTTATTGGTCTATAAAGAGGGTAAGAAAACACTTAAGTTCGACCTGACCATTATTATCCTGATTCAACTTTCTGCATTAGTCTATGGTTTATATAGCATTGCTCAAGGTCGCCCTGCTTGGTTAGTTTATAATGTAGATCGTTTTGAACTTGTGCGTAATAATGAAATTACTGACACCAATATTCAAATAATTCAGCCACAATTCCGATATCCTTCTTGGTTTAATCCGCAATTTGCCGCTGTTAAAATACCAGAAAATAAGGAACAACGTAGTAAAAGTATATTTGAAGAAATATTTAGTGGTATTTCTTCTGCTCAACGACCAGAACTTTATGTTGATTTGGTACAAGTTAAGCCACTTATACGAAATAAAGTTCAAAATTTGAATGAACTGGAAAAATTTAACTCTAAACAGCAAGTAGAAAATATTTTAAGAAAATATCCAGAAACGAATGCATGGGTTCCTTTAAAAGCAAATGCTGTAGATATGGTTGTTTTAATGGATAAAAACTCAGCTCAAGTGGTTAAAATTGTAGACCTACGACCATGGAAATAAATTAGGAACTCTTGTGAGAAGATACATATAGAACCTAATTCTTCTTACCTTCTTCCATGTATAATTCTTCTCAAGTTTTTGGTCTGTAACCTGTCACTATGCAAGTATTCTTTTTATTCCTCGCAGCAATCCTGTTAGGTTTTGCATGGCTATCTCCATTTCACTATAACCCTTGGGTGATGTTTTCTAGCGAAATGAGTACCTTTGCGGCAGGTCTAAGTGTCGTAGCTGCACTTTTTTATCAAAATATAAAAATTCCGCGGGCACAATTATTACTATTGCCATTTATTTTAATTCCAGTGGTGCAGTGGGCTTTTGGTCTAGTTTTTGATTTTAGTACAGCTTTGTTAAGTTCACTTTACTTATTAGGCTTTTGGTTTATGGTTGTAGCTGGCTATAACCTATCATTAGATTACCGGCAGCGGGACCAAATTTTTACAGGGTTTAGCCTGCTTACCGTTATTGTTTCAGTTGCAACTAGCTTTATTGCGGTTTGCCAGTGGTTAAATATTGATACGCATTTTGCACATATGTTGCATTTAATTGGTAATCGACCTTACGGTAACTTTGGCCAACCCAATAATATGGCAACCTTTCTCATTATGGGGTTATTAGGATGCTTATATTTATATGAAAAGAACAAGGCTTCAGTTTGGTTACTCTTGCCATCAGCACTAACTATTTTATTTGCAGTTGTCCTAAGTCAATCACGCACTTCTTGGATTGTTTTTCCATTTTTACTCACCTATTGGGCTATTAAGCAATTTAACAAACCGAAGCGTTTTGGACTTTTTCAAGGCTTATTATGGTGTGCTGGCTTTTTCCTCATGGCGGGCTTAGTTTTACCGTTTCTTACAAGCTTAATTGATGCATGGTCGCATACAGATATAACTCAGGCGAGTAGCTTGGCTGAACGGGCAAGCTCGGGTTATTTGCGTTTTAATATCTGGACGCAAATGTTACTCGCTGTACAGCAGCATCCTTGGTTGGGATATGGGTGGAATCAAACTAGTGTTGCTCAAATGTCCGCTTATGCTCTTTTCCCAACGACAGAATGGACGACTAGCGCTCACAATGTGTTGCTAGATCTTATTATTTGGAATGGTATTCCAATTGGTATCGTGATTATTGCCTACTTTACATGTTGGTTATTTTGGTTAAATCAACAAGCGAAAGAAACAATATCGATTATTGCAGTGATGATGGTCTGTACAGTACTTATTCATGCCATGTTAGAATTTCCGCAGCGTTATGCTTATTTCTTACTGACTTGTGGCTTTTTATTGGGTGTAATTCAAGCACAGACTCCAATACTGAAAGGTTTTGTACTAGGTAAACATCTTCTGCGTTTAATTTGGGGTGTTAGCTTAATACTTATGATCGCAATTTGGCGTGATTACAACGTATATGTCATGAATAGTAATTTACTATTTAAAAATAAGCAGCCAAATGCCGAGCTTATGGGAAGTGACCAGATTTTTGTTCTAACCCAATTTGAGCAGCGTTTAAAGTGGATTGCGCTTAATCCTCATGTAACTTTATCTGAAGCAGAGTTAGTTCAATGGGGAAATTTTGTAAAGAATAAAGCGTCGCCTTATAACTTGCGTAAATATGCTCAGCTACTTGCCTATAATGGAAAAGTAGAACAAGCCGAGCAGCAAATATTTATTTTGCAGCATCTTTATCGACAACAAATAACTTTGGCAGAGTTGTTAAAAAATAAATAAAAAAAATCCCCTTGAGTACAAGGGGATTTTTTTTATGAGAAACTACATTTGGCTTTGAATATAATTTTCGATACCAACACTGCCAATAAGATCAATTTGAGTATCTAACCAATCCCAATATTCTTCCTCTTTTTCTAAGATTTCTTGTACCAAATCACGCGTTACATAGTCTTGTTCGGTTTCGGCTAAAGCGACCGCTTTTTGAATTGCTTCAATATTTTCTTTTACTTTACGGATGTCGCATTGCAGAACTTCTTCTGTATGTTGACCGATATACAATTTACCTAAGTGTTGAAGATTAGGGAGACCTTCTAAAAATAAGATACGCTCAATAATCTTGTCGGCATGTTTCATTTGACGAATTGATTCTTTATATTCAGCAGAACCGAGTTGTTCAATTCCCCAGTCATTAAACATGCGAGAGTGTAAAAAGTATTGGTTAATTGCAGTTAAATGATGATACAGCACTTGGTTAAGCTGATTGATTACATCACGATTGCCTTTCATTGTAGCTACTCCAAAACAATTTCTGCCTTAATCCAATTAAGGCAATCTATGAATTCATTTTAGTGAACATTCACAGATATGGCGAGTAATTTATAGAACAGCAAATGAAAATCGCAATCAAAAACAACACAATATTGGTAAAGCTGAATTTCCTTCCAAAAAAAACCGCTTGAATGAGGAACAATTAACGTTCCGCAAAAAGCGGTGGAGGAGTCAATAATTTACTGTTAAATACTAATTTTTATTATGCAGCTACAGAAATGCGCGCAGCAATTTCTGCTAATTCTTCACTAATAATGGCACGTGCTTCTGGTGCACAGCGTCCACAGCAAGTACCGAGGTCAAGCAAATCGCGAATTTCACGATAGCTTTCAGCGCCATTTTCAATAGCGTCTTTAATATCCTGATCGGTAATGCCACGACACAAGCAAACGTACATGGGAGTAATCCCCAAATATAAATGCGATAATTGATATTATTGATAATTATTATCGTTTGTCAATGAAATTCATTTAAAATCTCATTTATCTTTATTGGGATTTTGGATAAAAAAATACCGCCTAAGCGGAAATCTAATGGTTGTTTAGATTTCTCAGCATAGCGGTATCTAATTTTAGAACTAAATATTTAAGGATTAATCTGTAGCGAAATCTTTATCTTATTGATTAATAATTACAATTCCATCCATTTCTACTAATGCGCCTTTAGGTAGACTTGCTACCCCAAGTGCTGCACGAGCTGGGTATGGCTGAGCAAAATATTCGCCCATAATTTGGTTTACAAGCTGGAAATTAGATAAATCAGTAAGGAAAATGTTGAGCTTTGCAATATCTGCAAGTGAGCCACCCGCAGCTTCACATACAGCTTTGAGATTATCGAATACACGGCGGATTTGAGCTTCAATACCGTCTACAAGTTCCATACTGTAAGGGTCTAAACCAATTTGCCCTGATAGATAGAGTGTGTTACCTACTAAAATAGCTTGAGAATATGTGCCGATAGCAGCAGGGGCATTTTCAGTATGAATGACTTGGCGGGACATTTGGTTCTCCTTGATTAAATCTTTTTCCATCATAATCGATGATAGGTTTTGACAAAAGTATCATCGATTTAATTAATTAGGTGCTTATGGAAAGTTAGATTTTAGTAAAGTAGAACAATTTTTAGCTGACTTTAGAAACTTCTGCTTGTGGAGCAGGGGTATCCAAACGCTCAATACGTGGGAATCCATAGTGCATTCGTAAATCACGAATGACTTTCGCAATATGTTTACGATTGTTGACTACAATATTGACGAAAGTACGTTGCTCATTGGAATGCACCATTTCCACCCCCGCATTATTTTTACGGCATTGATAGATGAGATCTGATACCTGTTCATCATTCATTGCCATATAAATCGCAAGGTAGGCCGTAAATCGTACATCATCTACATCATCTGCTTTCCATTGAAGTGGCATAATATTTTCTGGGTGTAGATGTTGTTCATGAAGTAAATTATGACAACGAATACGATGCACAATTAGGCCACGACGTGTTAAATGACCTTGAATTAAATCGCCTAAAATTGGGTTACAGCAGTGAGCATATTTAACATCGATACCTTCAGTACCTTGAATTAATCGGTCCGAATTTTCTACTTGTGGATGTTTATCATTTGCAAACAAGTGGTTGGCTACAAGTTGAGGAAGTAAATCTCCAACTGCAATTTGCTCAAATAATGCATTTTTATTGTCAATATGACGCCATTGTAAAAGATCTAGCCAATCTGCATCTGAAAGGTCGTTGATTGAACGATTAAAGAGTTTCAAAGCGCGTGAAAGTGCTTGGGCACCCACTAAGCGTTGTTCTTCAATATCTTGATCTTTGAGCACGTGTTGTAAAGCACGACGAGCTTTCTGAGTATTAATAAAGCTAAGCCAATCTGGATTTGGTGTTGCTAAAACATCAGTAATAATCTCAATAACTTGTCCACTGACTAGGGGGGTTGAAAGTGGCTTAATTTCACCATCAACTTTCGCACCTACCGCATGGTTACCCAAGAAAAGACTAGCTGAATAGGCAAAATCAACTACTGTTGCACCTTGTGGTAATTCATGTAATTGACCATGTGGGGTATAGACCCAAATTTTTTCTTGATGTAGATAATCAAGTAAATCGTTAAAAGTTGTCTTAGCGCATTCACTATCAATGAGTGTATTTAAATTTTGCATTGATGCCTGAATGGCAGAGCGACAAGTTTGTGGAGCATTTTCACCTAATACCACACCAAAACGGGCAGCTTTACGCATCAATTCAGTTTGGATGGTGAGTGATAGCGTAGTTTTTTCGCCTTTGAGCTTGATCAGTAAAGACTGATTCCCGCCAGGTAGTGGGCGGCGGATATGATCTTGATACTGGATGACTTGGAAATTTTCTTTTAATGCTGCCACTAAGCGGTCGCAGTCAGCAATAGACTGTAAAACGATTTCAAAAGCATGACTATGAGTCAGCTCTTGTAAATCCATTTCGTTTTTAACGAAATGGCGTAATAACTCGATATTATTATTTTTCTTTTTAATACGACCTTGAATGTGATAGTTGTGCAGAAGCTCTGCAAGATTTTGTTCCCAAATACTTTGATATTTACATCGTTCGGGTTTAGTTTGAAGTAAAGCATTTTGAACGTTATCAAACATATCTAAATCAAGATTTTGATAACATAAATTTTCAAGATTATCAGCCATCTCATTCATGCCGACTAATCTTGCCATAGGTACAAAAATATCAAAAGTTTCTTGCGCGATACGAGCACGTTTATCGGGACGCAGAGCACCCAATGTGGTCATATTATGATAGCGATCAGCTAATTTAATAATAATAACGCGTGGATCTTGTAAGGTTGCTTGCAGAATTTTTCTGAAAGATGCGGCTTTATTATATTCTTTATCGCTTGACTGGCTTAGCTTAGTTACGCCATCAACGAGTTCTGCAACTGTTTGCCCGAAGCGCTCAATAATATCATCTTTGGTATATTGAGTATCTTCAATGACGTCATGTAAGAGCGCTGCCATTAAAGTTTCCGGATCTAAACGCATATTAGCTAAAATACAGCTGACAGCAATAGGATGCAGAATATAAGGTTCACCACTTTTACGGGTAATACCAGTGTGTGCCAGATCTCCAAAATCACAGGCAGCAAGCACTTTCTCGACTTCACTTACTGATAAGTAAGGTTCGATAATTAATTTGAGCTGTTGCTTGGCTTGGCTGACCTCTTCGCCTGGCATAGACCACCCTTTTTCTGTTACTTAAAAAACTAAATCTATCTACTTCTTAATGAAAAGCATATTGCGGAACTTGTCAATTTTTTCGTTTGAAAAAGTGTATTTTTTTTTCAATGAAAATAATTGCTTTTGCCAATATGTTTTTAAATATAAAGAAGCCAAATAAAAAACCATCGCAAAGAAACGATGGTTTTTTATAGAAACAGGAGTAATTAGAAAGAAAAACCTTCTAAATTTAAACTGTTTGTAGAAAGAGCAAGATCAAGACTAGAAGTTTGATAATCTTGCTCACGTTGTTTAAGAATTTCTTTCGTTACATGACCTACAGCGATTTCACGTAAAGCAACAACTGTTGGTTTGTCGTTATCCCATTCTACAGTTGGCTCCATGCCTTGACGTGCCAATTGACGAGCACGTTTACTTGCAACGAGCACAAGCTCAAAACGGTTGTCTACATGATCTAAACAATCTTCAACGGTGACGCGTGCCATAAAAGTTCTCGTTTTGGAATGGTAAATTTGAACAGACTAAATAGTATAAAAGGCTTTCGTTCTAGACTCAAGTTATTCCTGTTTTGGTTGAGGAGTAATCAAGTCCTGAATTAATGCTTGGTGTCTATTTGCTTGTTGAGATAACACTAATCGGTTTGCAGTAATTACTGCTTCAAGCTCATGAAGTGCTTTATTAAAGTCATCATTAATAATAATGTAATCAAAATTTACATAGTGTTGCATGTCTTCCACAGCACAGCTTAAGCGATGTTCGATAACTTCCACAGAGTCTGTGCCACGGTTAGATAACCGTTGACGTAAATCGAATTGAGTAGGTGGTAAAATAAAGATCTGTTTAGATTCAGGAAAGAGTTTACGTACTTGCTCAGCACCTTGCCAGTCAATTTCAAGCAAGACATCATGCCCTTGAGCTAATTGTTGTTTAACAGTTGCTTGAGAAGTGCCGTAGTAGTTACCAAATACTTCAGCGTATTCAATAAATCCACCTTGATTTACTTGGTCTAAAAAGACATCTTTTGTTGTGAAATGATAGTGAACACCATCTAACTCACCTGGTCGTTGACCTCGGGTAGTATGCGAAACTGAAACATGTAAATTGCTCACACGGTCAAGTAGGGCTTTCACCAAAGATGTTTTGCCCGTTCCTGATGCAGCAGAAACGACAAACAATAGACCCGACATGATATTTTTCCTGATATGATAAAATATCTTCGCTATTGTAGTGTACCGTGCGTTTAAACTGAATAGTTTTAACTGCAAATATTTACGAGAACTTCCCCTGTTTTATTAATTTTGAGGCTGTTATGGAAATTGTGTTAGCTAATCCGCGTGGTTTTTGTGCCGGTGTTGATCGAGCCATAGCAATCGTCAATCGGGCTTTGGAATGTTTTAATCCACCTATTTATGTGCGTCATGAAGTTGTACACAATAAATTTGTGGTAGATGACTTACGTCAAAGAGGGGCTGTTTTCGTTGATGAGCTGGATCAAGTGCCAGATGATTCTATTGTAATTTTCAGTGCGCACGGAGTTTCAAAAGCGGTCCAGCAAGAAGCAGAGCGTCGAGGTCTCAAAGTTTTTGATGCGACTTGTCCGCTTGTTACGAAAGTGCATATTGAAGTGACTAAATATGCCCGTGAAGGTACAGAAGCGATTTTAATTGGTCATGAAGGGCACCCAGAAGTGGAAGGAACAATGGGGCAATATGACAAATTAAAAGGCGGTGACATTTATTTGGTCGAAGATGAAGCCGATGTAGCAGCGCTTGAAGTCAGACATCCAGAAAAATTAGCTTTTGTTACTCAAACAACTTTATCTATTGATGATACAGCGAAAGTCATTGATGCTTTGCGTGCAAAATTCCCAAAAATTCAAGGGCCACGTAAAGATGATATTTGCTACGCAACTCAAAACAGACAAGATGCGGTACGTGACTTAGCTGAAAAATGCGATGTTGTACTGGTTGTTGGTTCACCTAATTCATCAAATTCAAATCGTTTACGTGAGCTTGCTGAACGTATGGGTAAGGCAGCTTATCTTGTTGATAATGCTGATCAACTTGAACAATCATGGTTCAATGATACTTGTAAAATTGGCGTTACAGCAGGCGCTTCTGCTCCAGAAATTTTAATTAAACAAGTGATTCAACGTTTACAGGATTGGGGAGCCCAAGCACCTAAAGAGTTAGAAGGGCGTGAAGAAAATATTACTTTTAGTCTTCCTAAAGAGTTACGTATTCATGTGACTCAAGCATAAAATGTGACTTGTTTAACATACTGATTTTAAAAAATTTAAACAGATGATTGTCAAATGACGGTTATCTGTTTTTTTATACCCTTTATCTGGTTTGTATTCGTTTTGTAAAAGTAGAACGTAAAATTTATATAGAAATAAAAAGTTTTAAATTTATTTGGGGTTATGGGGATGAGGGGAATTACTCCGCAAGAAGGGTTCACCTTAGTGGAACTCATCGTAACAATTGCAGTCATGGCTATTATTGCTGTGATGGCTGTACCAATGTTTGGGGATATGTTGAATAATCAAAATTTGAATAGAAGTTCAGAAGATCTAGTTTCAAGTATAAATCAGGCACGTATGAAAGCTATAGTCGAGCGTAGACAAGTAAAAGTGCAATTAAATTCTACGTATGTGGCAGATAGTGATAATCAAATTAATTGGGTACCAAGCGGAAAAGCTCAATTAAAAACGGGATCTAATACTTCTATAGTATTTTTAATGTCCGGTTTGGTAAAAGATGCAACCGGAGATACAACTTTTGAAATTTGTAATACGGCATCTGGTAATAAATCAAAAATTATTAATGTTTCAAGAATGGGATCAATTCAGTCAATCACAATGGGGACATGTTCATGAAGAGCCTTGGACACCAGCGTGGTATGGGGATGATTGAAATTCTAGTTGCTTTGCTGATTTTGGCAATTGGTATTTTAGGCTTTATTGCTCTGCAGTATAGAGCGTTAGAAGCAAGTGCAGAAAGTACATCACGGGTACAAGCAATTACATTAGCGCGCGATCTTGCCGAGCGTATGAGAGTTAATCGTAATTCTTTAACTATATATAACCAGCAACTTCAAGATGCCAGTAAACAAACAGACTACGCTAAAAATTGCTTTCAAAACAATTGTACTGATACAGAGCTAGCTGATTTTGATGTTGCTCAGGTTGTAAAAAGTGCATCTTCTTATGGTATGACTATGAATATGATTGCCTGTCCCCAAACTAACAATCGTCAATGTATTTATATTGCATGGGGAGATACTAGTGCAACGAATGGTCCTGGTGTAGGAGATTGTACTCAAGATACTTCATATAACAATAATTCAACATGTGTGATTATGGAGGCCTATTAAAATGAAAAAAAATCAGGGGTTTACATTAATCGAACTCATACTTTCGTTAGCTTTAGGTCTGATAATTACAGCCGCTGCAATATTATTGTTTTTGTCTAGTCAAAAAAGTTTATCAATGCAGATAGGTGTTTCCGATGTACAGGATAATGCTAATTTTGGGCTTAACTATTTAACCCAAGATATTCGCCTTGCGAATTTAAATAATCCTAAAGCAGTTATTAATGATCAAACTGCGTACGGCGGTATTGTCTTAACCTCTGCAGTTAACTCAGCTAAAGATGCTGCTAATGAGCCTCTTAGTAATCTTTATAAAACCATTGTTGGTGTAACAGCCAGTACTAATTTACTTTCACGCAGTCAAGGCGATAGTGTTGGTAGTGGTAATACTTGGACTGGAGCATCAAACGTCCAAAGTAATGGAAGTGATATTGCCAGTGATCAACTCGTTATTCAATATGTACCGCAATATACAATTGATACAAAAGGTACAGCAACTCAAGCTGACGATGAATATATAGGTGGTACAGATTGCGAAGGAAACAATTTGAATTTTCCTCTTGCAAGTGGACGCCAAGTTATAGTTGAACGATATTTTCTACGTAAAGATGCTAATAACACTACTGATGAACCCAATCAACCCTTAGCACTAGCTTGTGATGCCGGTTATTACCCATTAACGGGTAATCCAACTGCTATCACACGTTATGGGGATGCGGGTGAAATTATAATGAAACGCGTAGATTATTTCCGAGTTTTACTGAATGTTCAGGGGAGTTCAGGGCGACGTTATATTTCAATACATGATTATTTGAGTTTAACAGCTCCTCGTCCACGTATTGTTTCGGTACAAATTGGATTATTAACTCGTTCATTGCAACCAGTCGGTGCAGAAGTAGCAATTAAAGATGATCAAAAATTTTCAGTATTGGATCAAACGATTATAGTTAAAAAGCCTACAAATTCTACAAAAAAATATGTGCGGCAAGTGATATCACAAACCATCGCTTTACGTAATGTAATCGGGGAGCGTGGTGAATGAAACTGAAGCAGGGTGGTTCAGCCTTAATTGTTGTACTTATTTTTTTAGTCGCAATTATGATTATTGGAACAATAGCAATTCGTAAGGGATTGATTAATCTAAATATAGCAACAAATAGTCAAGTGCAACAATTGATATTGCAAAATTCGGATGCTTCTTTTTTTCAGCTCGAGAATCCAACCAACCTAATTCAAAGCTTAAGTGCGACAGGTTTATTTGGTTATATCAGCAATGCAAATGACAAAAATAAAGAATTAGTTTTTTGTTATCGCGGAGATCAAAGTGACTTTTTCAATATTGGTCGTGCAAGTTTAATGCAGTGGGTGGATGGAAATAGTGCACCTACTAATAATGCTTTAGGTACAGATGGATACTGTGATGCAGTTGATACAAAGAATAACTGGTTTACCAGTGGTCGTAAGGCAGTCATGACCCAGGTTGCAGTCAAATTCTCCACTGTGGGGGAAGATGACCCTTTTTATGCTCGAACTCGTGGCCTTGATGAAAAAGAAGGACAAGTCCAAGAGGCGAAACGAGTTAAAGTATTTGCTGTGTCATTAATGCCAAGTTTAAGTAGTGTTAATCGTGCTGATATTAATAAGTGTCTACAACAACACATGAGTGAAGTGACACTCCCAGATGGAACGGCAGCGCCAGATGTTACTAATAAATCCGTCTTAGATAATCCTTTAAAATCAGTAGCAGAGTGCTTAACCAGCTTAAATGTCCCATTTACTACGAACGTTACTGAATACACTATTGCACAAGATTTTAATTAATTGGGGAAAATAATAATGGATAAGAAAGACTTAATTTTTTCATATAATTCAAAACTTCTAACAAGTGCAGTAGCTGCTTTATGCACTGGGTTAGTAGCGAGTAGTGTAAGTCAGGCCAGTGATATTGATATTTATCAAAAAGCAAAAGCTGGTGATATTACTTTAATGTTTGTATTGGATATTTCAGGTTCTATGGGATATCCACAGCTTCAAAATGATGCTAGTGCCTGTGATATCCCCAGTAATGTTGTGCAGACAGGTTATAGTAATGTGTTGTCTAGTAATGGTGTTGCCGAATATAAGCGCTATTATTGCACTGCAACTGCTCCAACTTATTATTATATGAAGTATGGGTCATCTTGGTATAGCTGTGGTAATTCGAGTTCGCAAAGTGATTGTACAACTAGGTTAAAGAGCGCACCTTCTACTAGTGGTTTGACCTCAATGTCTGCAAACTATAGTACTTATTACTATAAGGCTGGTCCAAATACTCAATATCCTGACCGTATTACTCGTGTAAAAGATGGCATGATTGATCTACTTAACGGTAATACTAGTAAAGGAATTTTACCTGTTTCTGATGATAAATTGATTGGTCTTACTACTTTCTCCCGTCCAACACAATTTAATACTGCTGGTGAGCCGACTGCTGCAGACAATTTAACGGGGCAGGTCCGTATTCCAGCTCGACGTTTAGATGCAGTCGTAAATGGTAAAACTCAAAGAAGAATACTAATAGAAGAAATTGCAAAACTTGGTGCTAGAGGAGGCACTCCTACAGCTAATGCTTATGCAGAGGCTGCTGCTTCCTTAATGGGTACTACCACTCAAGGACTAAGTAATAGTGGTTTTAACTATGCGGGTGCAGGTGCAACCAGTGGAGGGAGCTATGTACGTCCCGATAGTATTACTAAACAAATGACAGGAACCACTACACAGTGCAGTGGTCAAGGTATTTATGTTTTAACTGATGGTGATCCAAATGGAAACTCTTCAGCATCAGGATTAATGAAGAAAGCTTTAAGCGGTAAAACATTTGCTTGTGCGGATAGCGATACAGGCTGGAATTGTATTCAACAGTTTTCACAATTTTTACTAAATAATGGTAGTAACCCTGTTGGACTAAAAATTAAAACAGCTGTTGTTGGTTTTGGAAGTGATTTTAATATTATTCCATCTTTTAATAGATCACTTTCTTTAGCAGAAAACTTGGCAAATATTGATAACTCTACTGCATCGGCAAATCAGAAAGAAGCTGCGAAATGGGGTGTTAATGCAAGTGGTGGTTGGTATTCTGGTTCAAGCTCTCAAGATGTTGTAAGTAGTGTAAATGCATTTCTCGGAGATTTAGGTTCGGAGATTCCAGCTGTAACTACAGGTTCACCTACTATTCCTAAAGATAGCCTTAACCCAGCTGTATTACAAAAGCAGGCTTATTTTCCTCAGTTTCAACCGACTCCAGATAAAAACTATCAACTGTGGGCGGGTAATCTCAAAAAATATGCAGTAGTTAATGGTGTTCTAAAAGACCGTGATAATACTACTTTAATCAGTACAGCAACTGCTACAAAGGGCCAAATACTTCCAAATCGTGATTTTTGGGCATATATCGATAATGATACTACAAATGATAATGCCGACTCCAATACACCTGGGAGTAATAGCTACACTCTAAAAGGGGGAGCATGGTCACAGCTACTCTTAACAATGAATCAAACAACACAAGAGAACCGTAATCTTTTGACGAATCGAAGTGCAGACGGTACAACGACAACAACACTAAGACAAATTAAAAAGTCCGATTTAACCGATACGACTTATCAAACTGATGGGAAACGCGGTTATTTAATGGCTTTGCTTGGGTATCCAATGACTGTGGCTCAAGCAAAGGATCCTGATCATTTAGTTCTTAATGCTACTCCATCCACTTCTTTAAGACAGATTGGTGCGTTAATGCATTCCTCACCACTATTAATTACCAATAGTGGTCAAATTACATATACAAATGGCGTAATTGATACTCAAAATCGTGAAGACTATGTCTTGTTTGGCACAACGCAGGGGCTTTTACATATAGTCAAGGCTGGTAAAAATGATAGTACTTCTGTGGATAGTAATGGCGGAAAAGAAGTATTCACCTTTGTACCAAATGAAATGATCGAGAAACAACCCGAAGCATTTTTGAAAAACGATGCCATGAATGGAGGAGTCGATCAATTATATTATGGTATTGATGGACCTTGGGCTAGTTATACTCAATATGTATTAGATAGTAGTCGAAAAGGACTCACTGTCGGTAAAGGCTATGGTTCTCAAGAAGGTAAACAGATTGTGTATGGCGGTTTGCGAATGGGGGGGCGTAGTTATTATGCACTTAATTTGCAAGATATGAGTAATCCAAAGTTACTGTTCCAAATATCTCCTGATGAACAGAAAACCTATTATAACGGTTCAACTACTACTTATGCTGCATTAAGTAATATGGGCCAAAGTTGGTCTAAGCCGAGCATTGGCTGGGTAAATTGGAAGAAAAGCGATGGTAAAACTACTGAACGTAAACGAGTAATGTTTGTTGGCGGTGGTTATGATGAAGGTTATGAGAGTGATACCTATAACCCGAGCATTAGCCAAGGCGCAGGTGTATATATGTTTGACGCTGATAACGGTAAGCTCCTTTGGTGGGCTAGTGCTAAAGCGACTACAGCTCAAGGTGCCGAAGCTTATACTCAATCTAATAATTTAAAATATAGCGTAGTAAGTGAAATTCGTACCGAAGATCGAAATGGTGATGGTTTGATTGATCATCTTTATTTTGGTGATTTAGGTGGTCAACTATTCCGTATCGATTTAGATAACACTGCGGCAACAAATGCAAGCTTTGCTAAGCCTCCACAATTATTATTGAATTTAAATAATGGCGCTGCTAGTCCACGTTTCTATGAAATGCCTGCATTTTCAGTGTATGACTATAATGGTACAACGTTTGCCGTTGTTTCTATTGGTAGTGGTAATCGTAGTAAACCCTTAGCTCAGTATGCCTCGGGCCAAGGTTATAATTATGATGCGGTATATAATATTTACGATAAAGATGTAGCAGATAGAAATTTATATAAAGCTGATTTTGTATATCAAACCCCAATCACAAATACTAATCAATTGGGGGAAATTACTAATTCAAACTGGAATACATATGATGATGGTGCAGTCGCTTTACTATCTGCTACCCGTGGATGGTTCTATCAATTTAAGTCCACCAATATTCAAGATGTTAAAGTATTTTCAACACCAATCGTATTAAATCATCGTATGTTTGTTTCTACTTTTGATGGTGGAAAAGCAGGTATGTCTGGAGATTGTGGAGCAGGAGTAAAAGGCGAAAGCTTTTTAAATCAGTTCTGTATGCCTTTTGGACAATGCAGTAAATCGACCCTAGCAGCTGATAATGATAATGTTCAGTGTGCGCCTGGTACAAGTTGTTCACAGGGGGCGGGTATTCAAGATACTACTGTTGTAGATGATGGCGGCGATGGCGGCGGCGGCGGCGGTGGCGGTGGCGGTGGCGGTAATGAAAGTACTAATAATAAGAACTATTGTGTAAATATGGGTAATCGTGGTGTTACTACTATTGGCGGTATTATTGCCTCGAACAGTAGTAAGATGTGTTTAATACCACAGCGTTGGTATGTCCGTTAGGAAGGAATAGGTGATGAAAGGTAAATTCACGTATTCTTTAGGCTTTACTCTTATTGAGCTAATGATCGTAGTCGTGATTGTTGCTATTTTTGCTGCAGTTGCAATACCTTCATACCAAGCTTATGTTTTAAGAGCGGATGCTTCACGTGCGCAGCAACAAATGCAACAGATCGCAGTGCAACTCTCACGTCAGAAATCTAGAAATTTTAATTACATAGGTTTATCTACAGGGGCTACAACCCCAGTAATTTTGCCTGTTGGGGCAACTGGTAGTGCTATTAAATACCGAATAACTGTGCGTGATGGTGACGATACAACGAAAACCTTAACAGATCCTACAGCTTTAGGGCAAAACTGGGTGATTCGAGCAGAGGCTTCAGATCCTAATAATTTTACTTATTTGTTTATTAGTAACGGATTACGTTGCAAGAATAAAGCCACTAGCAATGTTACTTATATAACTTGTGGCACTGGAGCTGAGCCGTGGTAAATAAAATAAAAGGCTTTACATTAATTGAGCTAATGATTGTTGTAGCTATTATCGCGATTTTAGTGGCGATAGCTTACCCCTCTTATCAAGAATATATTCGTCGTACTAATCGTGCGGATATGCAAACTACTTTGCAACAGATTGCTATGCAGATCCAACGCTACAAAATTGCAAATTTTAGGGTAACGGGAGCAACGAGTTCTGATTTAAATATTGCCACTTCTTATCCTATACAAGGCACACCTCTTTATACAGTCAATTTGGCTCCAGTGACAGCTGGCGCTTTAAATGCGGAAGCATGGATATTGACCGCGACGCCGATTGCAAATACTTCGCAGTCCGGTGATGGGCATATTGTTTTAAATTATCGTGGTGAGCGTTGCTGGACAAAGGGAACTGATATTAACAGTGGTACGGCTTGCGTTCCTTCTGCAACATCGAATTGGGATGGTAAATAAATTTAAATTCAAAACTGCGGATAACTCAAAATTTAATCTTTCTTTCAGGGTGAAAATCACGTAGAATGTCGCCCTCTATGAAAGGGGTTTGAAGTGTTGCCGATGGTCGGCGCAGGGATAATCCGTAAGAATTATAAGGCTTTTATTATGGTTGTTATTCGTTTAGCACGTGGCGGCGCAAAAAAACGTCCATTCTATCAAATCGTTGTGACTGATAGCCGCAATGCACGTGATGGTCGTTTCATCGAGCGTATCGGTTTCTTTAACCCAACTGCACAAGGTCAAGCAGAAAAACTTCGTTTAGACGCAGACCGTTTTGCTCACTGGGTTTCTCAAGGTGCTCAACCTTCTGAACGTGTTGCTTCTTTGGCTGCTCAAGCTAAAAAAGCTACTGCATAATTATTGTAGTAGGTAGCCCATGACACCAACACAGAATGTTCCCGAAGATCGTATTCAGATTGGACAGTTACGTTCAGCTTATGGATTAAATGGGTGGCTCTGGGTGTATTCCAATACGGAACCCATGAGCAATATGTTTGACTACTTGCCTTGGTACATTGAGACCAAGGCTGGTTGGCAAACAGTTGATGTAAAACGTTGGAAACCACATGGCAAAGGCTTAGTTGTCTCTTTAAAAGGTGTGAGTGATCGCACTGTAGCAGAGAGCTTGGTTGGCGCTAATATCTGGATTGCTAAATCTCAATTGCCAAAAGCAGATGTAGATGAGTACTACTGGTCCGATTTGAAAGGCTTAACGGTGTTAGGACTTGATGATGAAGAACAGGAAGTAAACTTAGGGCAAATTCATGAGTTATTTGAAACTGGAGCTAATGATGTGATGGTTGTACGTGCTACACCAGACAGCATTGATTCAGAAGAACGCATGATTCCTTGGCATAAAGACGTGGTACAACGCGTTGATCTTGAAGCTGGTCGCATTTACGTCAATTGGGGCGTAGATTATTAATCCTTTTTTAGGGGATTAACGCAGCAGGAAAATAGAGGAGTCTGCGGTGTTTTTTGCAGTCATTACGCTTTTTCCTGAAATGTTTGAAGCGATTACAGCCTACGGGATTAGCGGACGTGCAGCAAAGCGTGACATTGTACAAGTCACTTGTATTAATCCACGTGATTTTGCTGAAGGGAGTTACCGGAGAGTGGATGAACGTCCATTTGGCGGTGGTCCTGGTATGGTAATGATGGCCGAGCCTCTCGCAAAAGCAATTAACCACGCCAAACAACTTGCTTCGCAAGCAGGATGTGTTCATGTGCCTGTGGTATATATGTCTCCACAAGGCAAAACTTTAAATGAACAGGCAGTACAGCAGTTTGTTGATTATGACGGCTTGATTGTATTGTGTGGACGTTATGAAGGCGTCGATGAACGTTTGATCCAGCATTATGTTGATCAGGAATGGTCAATTGGAGATTATGTTTTATCTGGCGGTGAACTACCTGCCATGGTGTTGCTTGATAGTATTATTCGCCGTTTGCCGAATGTAATGTCAGATGAGCAATCAGCGATACAGGATTCTTTTGTAGATGGTCTTTTAGATTGTCCGCAATATACTAAGCCAGACCATTTTGAAGGTTTGGATGTCCCTGAAATTTTAAAATCAGGACATCATGCCAACATTGAAAAGTGGCGTTTTTTGCAGCGATATCAACGGACTTTAGAACGCCGACCAGAGTTGGTAGAAAAAGTAGAGTTGACTAAACAGCAAAAAAAATGGCTGAAAGATATACAAGGGAATAGCGGTAATTCTTAATTGCTATTCTCAAGAACGAAAGTTCTAACACAAGACGAGAAGCAATGCTTCGAGTTAAACCATAAGTCTATTTAAATTTATAGATTTATGTGTAATTAAGGCTCTTTACGATTGTCGTAAAGGGAAAGTTAAACGGGTTGATATGCGTTTTTAGCCTCTATCCCCAGCGGAAACTCAGACCTCTTCTGACTCCGCACATATTGGAGATTCCCACAATGAGTGGTAAACATCCTTTAGTTCAAGCTGTTGAAAATGCACAGTTAAAAACTGACCTTCCTGAATTTGCTCCTGGTGACACAGTAGTTGTTCAAGTTAAAGTAAAAGAAGGTGACCGTGAACGTCTTCAGGCATTTGAAGGTGTTGTTATCGCTAAGAAAAACCGTGGTTTGAACTCTGCGTTCACAGTACGTAAAATTTCTAGCGGTGTTGGTGTTGAGCGTGTATTCCAAACTCACTCACCAGTTGTTGCTAAAATCGAAGTGAAACGTCGTGGTGACGTTCGTCGTGCTAAACTTTACTACCTCCGTGACTTGTCTGGTAAAGCTGCACGTATTCGTGAAAAATTACCAGCTCGTAAAGCGTAAGCTTATACCGAGTAAAAAAATGCGCCTTTTGGCGCATTTTTTATTTGAAACTCATAATCCTTGTAGTTTTAACCGATTGGCATGTTGACGATAAACCGAGACTGGGTCTGCTGCAAAAATAGAACGTATACCAAGCACTTGGTTGACTTCATCTAAATGGTTCCAGTTATAGTCATCACGAATAGTCTTACCAAACTTGGCACTACATCTAGAAACTAGTCCATCATTATCCCCTAGGGGGTCAACAACCAAACTACTTCCTGTTAATGCAATATCAAAAGGATCTAATGGATTTGTGAGTGCTTTATTGCCAGAGAATGAATACATATAGATACCTTTCTCTTGATAAGCACCTTCACCACAAGACGTGGTAGGAACACCCATCGGAAATTGTGTATTAAACTGTGCCGAGCCTTGAGTTGAGAGGCTATGAGCGCCAGCTAAAGAGTCATGCGGATAACTAGTTGGATCTAGCCCTTCTGCCCAAGTAATCGCTGCTGAAAACCAGTTTACTAATGTTGCCAGTCCAGACAGAGGAGTACCCTCAACGTTCAGGATGACATCTGCCATTGGAGATCCTTTGTGAGGTGCTCCGATAGTAGTAAGTGAAGCAACTTTCTCTGGCATGATACCAGCGACATAGCGAACTGTTGGTCCCCCGTGACTATGTCCGATTAAGTTGACTTTAGGTTTTCCCGTAATAGCAATAATTTCTTCTACTTGTTGGGCAAGTTGTTCTCCGCGAACTTCGGTTGAGTTAAACGGTGAAACTCTTGTTGCCCAGACATTTCCTCCGTTACGCGCAAGGTCAGGAAGAATCTGATACCAATAATCAAGACCAAGCGTATCTGTCCCAACTCGGCTAAAACCGGCCATACCATGATTAAAAACCAATGGATATTTGGTTTGAGCATAATTCGAATAGACAAATGAGCTTTTTACTTGCTCTGCATTTGTGGCATGGGTTGCTGAAATACTCAGTCCTGAGAGTATTGCAGCACAGAAAAATATTAAGTTCCTTTTCATTTTTTACTCACTATTTTTATTTTGTATGAGCAGCAGCTGTTACTGCTGGATAAGGTTTGGCTCACTTTGAAATAGAAAAGCCTAATAGTTAAATGGTAGTTCACCTCCTTGGTCATGGACTTTTTCAAAAGTTTGAAGACGAAGTTGTTCCTGTGATGAGCTAAATTGTTGTTGGCGTAGTTGTTGAATTGCTTGATTTTTAGCACTATCACTCATATTGCTATTGAGAACTTCATCACGCTGTTTTAAGAAGCCTGTAACTCGCTGTTGCCAAGCATTACGCTGCGTATCTAAAGTTTCTAATCTTTGTGTTGCCTCAGCTCCTACAAGTGCTGTACGCATTTGACGCAGTTCCTCCGCTGAACCATTGCGAGCTTTAATTTGTTTGGTCAGCGTATGCAAATCATCAAGTTTTGATAGTTCTTGCAGATTTTGTTGCCAGTCTGCTGGTAGCTGTTCAAAGCGTTCTTTCAGCTTTTTAGCTTTTTCAATTTCACTTAAAGATGAATCTTCCAAAATTTTCATGCGATCTAATGTGTAGTTCTGATAGATATCTTCTGTTGAAAAGAGTCCTTCAATTTCAGATGCAGAGAAGAAACGTTTTCTAATATCTTGAATTGAACTAAAGATCTTTTGAAAATAATTTTGATCTTGTTGTTTAGATTGAGGTGGTTGAATTTGTGCAAGCTGCTCACGGTATTTTAAATAACGAGTCCACAAGTCAATAATCTGTGAGCGGGCTGGTTCTAAATACTGATCTTGTATGAATTTCTCAAAATGCGTTTTGACTTGTTGTAAATTAGATTCTCCATATTGTGTAATAAAATATTCAAAACAGTCACGGGTTTGGTTATTTACAACTAAATGTTGAGAACTATCAATTTTTAACTGGCAATTAACTTGAGTATCTTGCTGACTTTTACTTAAGTAAGCATTATCACTTGTTATTGAGTTTAAAGGTGTTTGATGAGTAGATGTTAAAGTTTTAGTCTCATCCTGATTGAACCGAGGTGAGCTACTTTTCGAATCGGGGCTTAGCCAATATACACATGCGATGAGGCTCAAAATAAAAAATCCGAGCACACACCACAATATCTTTTTCTGCATCCTTTGCATAAAGATATCTTCCTTAAGTTTTAATTTGTTGTTTTTTTACTCGATCATTAATGTGCCATAAAATAAGTGAAAACGCATCTAAATATTCTGAAAATATCTTGCCGAATTTGCTAACATGTCGGCACTTTTTTCTAGCTTTGTGTTCCAGTAAAAATGACGACAAAAAATCAAAAAATTTCTCGTCGCCATATCAGTGGTGTATTTCTATTAAATAAACCATTAGGGCTCAGTTCAAACGCCGCTTTGCAAAAAGTGCGTTGGCTGTACCGTGCCCAAAAGGCAGGCCATACTGGCGCATTAGATCCATTAGCGACTGGTTTACTTCCTATTTGTTTAGGAGAGGCCACTAAGTTTTCACATTATTTGCTGGACTCGACAAAGCGTTATCAGACGACTGTTCGATTAGGCCAAACTACAACAACAGGCGATGTTGAAGGCGATATTTTACAAGAACGTCCTATTCCGGTTCTTAGCAAAGAGCTTATTGAGCAAACTTTAGAAAAGTTTAGAGGCGACATTCAACAAGTTCCACCGATGTATTCGGCGTTAAAAAAAGAGGGTAAGCCGTTATATGAGCTTGCCAGAAAAGGAATCGAGATTGAACGTGAAGCGCGCCCAGTTACGATTTATGCTTTAGAGCTTATTGAATTTACCGAAAATAGTATCACTCTAGATGTAACCTGTTCTAAAGGAACATATATTCGTGTGCTAGGTGAAGATATTGGTGAGGCACTTGGCTGTGGTGGTCATTTGACAATGCTTCACCGTATTCAAACAGGGCATTTTGAGTTAATCCCAAGTTATACCATTGAATATTTAGAAAGCTTAACGGAAGAGCAAAGAGAAACTTTGTTACTACCAGTGTATGCGCCAATTGACCATTTCTTAAAAATTCAGGTTCCTGAAGGAAGGGAAAAATATTTTTGCAATGGTTTAGAAAGCAATATTGATCATTCTGCGGAAGCAGAAGTTTTGGTTTTTTCGGGTGAACGCTGTTTAGGTTTGGCTGAGATTACTGATAAAAAACGATTGGTACCTAAGCGTATCTTAAATTTGTAGTAGATGTAGAGTATAGAGCATGGGCATGGAATGGGATGTTATCCTTAGTTTGATCTTTTTTGCGTTTACTGCGGGAGCAATTGATGCTGCCGTTGGTGGCGGTGGACTCATCCAGATTCCCGGCATCATGAGTACTTTCCCGTCCATGCAGACTGCAACGGTTATTGGTACAAATAAAGTTTCATCGATTTTTGGTACTGCATCGGCGGCTTATACGTTTGCAAAAAGAGTAAAATTGCAATGGAAGCTTTTGGCAGTCATTGCCATTTGTGCCTTGATTAGTTCTTTCGCTGGCGCGGCTTGTTTGTCGCTTATCCCTCAATCGGTATTGCGTCCTTTTGTATTTGTAATGCTGATCGTAATTGCTATTTATACCTTAGTAAAAAAGAACTTTGGTCAAGTTCATACTGAGCAAAAAATTACTACGAAAATGCTAGTTTTAGCAGGTATTGGTAGTTTGGCGATTGGCTTTTACGACGGTATTTTTGGGCCGGGTACGGGTAGTTTCTTTATCTTTTTCTTTATCCGCTTTTTACAAGTCGATTTTTTACATGCTTCAGCATTGTCAAAAATCGGTAACTTCATGACGAATCTTGCTGCGTTGAGTTTTCTGATTCCAACTGGTCACGCTATTTTACATATCGGTTTAATGATGGCAGCTGCAAACGTTATTGGTTCTATTGTTGGGGTGCGTACCGCGCTTAAATACGGTAGTGGTTTTGTCCGTATTATCTTTTTAATTTTGGTGAGTATCTTGATTTGCCGTTTAGGGTATCAAATTTTTGTCACGGGCTAAAATAGTATTGAAAGTATGAGCTGTCTTTGAGTTCGGTTCATACTTTTATGTATCATTTAAAATTCGAAATATAAAAATCATTACAGAAATTTACTAGAAAGAGAACTGTGTAAAAAATAGTCTCATTTTAAGCTACGTAAACAATATAAATTTCAACGTATCATAAACCTTGAAATAAAAAAGATTTTTTAGCTAAAAAATGAGGAAGAGAATGAATATTTTCGAAGCATTAAGAGAAAGCCATGAAAATCAACGTAACCTTTCTGAACAATTAATCCAGACTCATGGTTTAACTGAAGAACGAAAACAATTATTTGATGCATTAAAAAATGAACTCTATGCTCATTCAGTTGCCGAGGACCGTTATTTGTATATCCCTTTAATGTTTGACGATGTGGGTTTGGATATTACTCGACATGCCTTATCTGAACATCATGAAATGGATGAGTTGGTTGAACAGCTTGAAAAAACGGATATGAGTAGCCCAAGCTGGTTGGCCACTGCCAGACAGTTAAGTGAAAAAGTTCATCATCATTTAAAAGAAGAAGAGCATAAATTTTTTCAACAAGCTGGAAAAATTCTTAAAGACAGCGAAAAAGAAACGCTCGGCAATAAATATTTAAAGGAATATAAAAAGTATAAAAAGCAGCAGTAGATTAAACCTATGCAGCTTTTTTAGTACTTCTTAAAGTAACTCCAATCGAGGCCAGCATTACGCAAGCCAAAGCCACCCATTGCAGCATGCTGATTTCTTCGTGAAGTAATAGGAAACCCGTTAATGCTGCCAATGCTGGCGCTAAACTCGTTAGAGTGCCATAAGTTAATTTATTGAGTTGTTTGAGTGCCATTAAGTCGAGTGCATAGGGAATTGCAGTTGCTAAAACAGCGATAAGTAATGCTTTACCCCAGTACTGTGTCTCAAGTAATGCAGGCGCATTATGCCAAATACCAATTGGTAGTAATGCAAGTGCAGATACGCCGATTCCAATTGTTAATGCATGCATTCCTATATTCTGAGTCACAACTCTATGGCCGAAATAAATATAGAACGCCCAGCAAAGCCCAGCACCTAGAGCACATGCTGCACCTATATATGAGAAATGGTGCTGAACTGGGTTTTGCCAAGGTACCATAAGTGCAATACCTAACATGGCAAGCGCTACCCAAATGTAGTCGCTCTTTTGTTTAATCGAAAGAAGCGCAAGACCTAATGGACCAATAAACTCTAATCCAACAGCAATCCCTTGAGGTAGTTTTCCAAGCGACGTATAAAATAAAATATTCATTAACCCTAAAGATGCACAGTACATCAATAAATCACGCCATTTTAAGTAGGGTAAGCGCGACCAGATTTTCCAAGAGCGAAACATGACCGCAACAATAACTGTGGCAAAACATAACCTTAAGATAGTAACGGTAAGAGGGTCCAAAGCTGCAATAAGTTGCTTGGCAAATGAGGCGCTGATTTGATATGAGACCATCGACAAAATCATGTATAGCACAGCAATAATTGAAAGATTTTGCATGGACATACCTTAACGCTTCATTTGATATTTAAAAAATAAGAGTGATTAATTATAGCCAATATTGTGTTTTAACCAGCAGGTTTTATAGCGTTAACCTGCTGTTTTTTCACGTTGTTGACGAGCTTTCTGGGTCGTTATGGTACAACCGACGGAAGCAGTAATAATTGTTGCGAGCGCCAACCATTGGTTCCATAACAGATATTCGCCTAAAAATATAAAGCCAGAAAGGGCCGCAACTGCAGGTTCTAGGCTCATCAATGTTCCAAAGCTTAGTGGGGTTAAATTGCGTAGTGCTAACATTTCTAAAGAAAACGGAAGCGCACTGGCCAAAATTGCTAAGCCAATAAAATAAAAAAGATAGGGCAGCTCTATAACTTGAGTAATTGAGCCTGAAAAAAATGTAATTGGTAAAAGTATGCAAGCACCTATAGCCATACCTAAACAAACGGTGTGATTACCTGAAATTCCAGAAGGTTTTTGTCCTGCAATAATATAAAGCGCCCAACATGCGCCCGCACTCATTGCAAATAAAACGCCGATCCAATCCAAGCTATGAGCTTGATTAAAAGGAAATAATAAAATGAGTCCAAGAATTGCGAAAGTGACCCATACAAAATCATATTTTTGGCGAGCATGATATAAAGCCACGCTTAATGGGCCAATAAATTCAAATGCAACTGCAATACCAATGGGTAAACGTTCAAGAGATAAATAGAAAAGAGCATTCATGCCTGCAAGAGCAAAGCCATAAGCCAAAATCGCTTTCCATCGAACCTGACTAAAATTAATTCGCCAGATTTTAAAAATAAAAGCCAGAATACACGCTCCAATACATAAACGCATTGCAGACACTGTTAAAACGGGAAAGCTCTGAAATAAAACTTTAGCTAACGATGCGCTACTTTGAACGCTCAACATAGCAAGAATAAGGAAGCCCAAAGCATGGAGCTGGGATTTCTGGCTTGGACTGGACATTTTATTATTTGTTCAATTGGTATACTTTTCACATGATAATGTAAATGCCCATAAAAAAGCCACAGACAATGCTGTGGCTTTTAAATTTACAGTTCGAATTAGAACAATACGCGTACGCGAATGGTACCTTCAACTTCGTGTAATGTATCTAAAGCTTCTTGAGATGCAGAAGCGTCAACATCCATAATGAGATAACCAATGTCACCTTTAGTCATAAGAGACTGACCAGAAATGTTGATGCCTTGTTCAGCAAACAAGTTGTTGATTTTAGACAATACACCCGGTACGTTTTTATGGATGTGTAGTAAACGGTGTTGACCCGCTGTTAATGGCAACGCGATTTCTGGGAAGTTTACCGCAGAAAGTGTCATACCCTTGTCAGAGTAAGCAACGAATTTCTCTGCTACTTCTAAACCGATGTTTGCTTGAGCTTCCATCGTTGAACCACCAACGTGAGGAGTCAAGATCACGTTGTCTAAACCACGAAGTGGAGACTGGAATTCTTCGCCATTTGCTTTTGGTTCTTTAGGGAATACGTCAACCGCTGCACCAGCAAGGTGACCAGATTTGATTGCATCAGCTAAATCTTCGATTACTACACATGTACCACGTG
This sequence comes from Acinetobacter sp. 766875, assembly GCF_000582055.1. Taxonomy (NCBI): domain Bacteria; kingdom Pseudomonadati; phylum Pseudomonadota; class Gammaproteobacteria; order Moraxellales; family Moraxellaceae; genus Acinetobacter; species Acinetobacter sp. 766875. The sequence goes on from NZ_JEXX01000012.1 coordinate 71,314, forward strand.
CAGCATTTAAGAAGATTGCGCCTTCTTTCATTTTTGCAAATTGTTCTTTAGTAAAGAAGTTACGTGTAGACGGAACATCTGGTACATGCAAAGTCACAACATCAGCAGTTGCTAAAAGTTCATCTAAAGAACCAACTTGGCGAGCATTACCCATTGGTAACTTAGTGACTGCATCATAATAAATAACATGCATACCCATGCTTTCAGCAAGAACTGAAAGTTGAGAACCGATGGAACCGTAACCCACAATACCTAAAGTTTTGCCACGAGTTTCAAAAGAACCCACAGCAGATTTGTCCCAACCACCACGATGACAAGCCGCTGACTTTTCAGGAACACGGCGAAGAAGAAGAATCGTTTCAGCAAGTACGAGCTCTGCTACCGAACGCGTATTTGAATACGGTGCGTTGAATACAGGAATACCACGTGCCATTGCTGCTTTAAGATCAACTTGGTTTGTTCCGATACAGAAACAACCTACTGCGATCAATTTATTTGCAGCTTCGAAAACTTCTTCAGTCAATTGGGTACGCGAACGAATACCAATAAAGTGAGCATCTTTAATTGCTTCTTTAAGCGCTTCGCCTTCAAGAGCAGTTTTACGATAGTCAATATTGGTGTAACCCGCAGCGTTTAAAGTATCGACTGCGTTTTGGTGAACGCCTTCTAACAAAAGGAAACGGATTTTATCTTTAGGTAGTGAAAGATGTTGGCTCATTACGGCTCCGCTACAAAGGCCAAATTTGGTGGCGGTATAATAACATACTGGGCAGCGCTATAGATATTTCGTTTATACCATCGCCTTATGGCAATTTTATCTATGTCTAATCACTTCTGTTTATGGCTTGCCGAGCGCTATGAAATATGCTTGGTATTATTAAAGGCTTAGATTTTCCTTTAGAGCCTTATAAAAACACATTTATTGGTTTTAAACATGTTTTGTAGTGACAGTATCTCTATTATGAACTTTATCGCTTGTGCGGTTACATGTAGAATATAGAAGTTCCTTGAACATTATGGCTTTGCTCAGGTGAAAACCTTGAGAATATGAGGTCATAGTCCCACCACAGTTTACTTCTTGCTAGGTCTGCAAACGATGAATGCTCCAGTCGCTTTAACACCTGAGTTACTCACCCAATTAACAGCAATCGTTGGTGAAAACCGTATTAAAACCGATGCTGATAGTCTCGAAAACTGGGGTAAAGATCATACCAAGCATTTTAATCCGAACCCATCGGTCATCGTTTTTCCATCAACGACTGAACAAGTTCAGGCAGTTGTAAAACTTGCGAACCAGTTTAATGTCGCGATTACGCCATCTGGTGGCCGTACTGGTCTCTCTGCTGGCGCAGTAGCAACCAATGGTGAAATTGTCATTAGTATGGACAAAATGAACCAGATTCTTGAGTTCTTCCCGGCAGATCGTATGGTGCGTGTTCAAGCTGGTGTTGTGACTGAGCAATTGCAGAATTATGCAGAAGAACAAGGTATGTATTATCCGGTTGACTTTGCATCAGCGGGTTCTAGTCAGATTGGCGGTAATATTGGTACCAATGCTGGCGGTATTAAAGTCATTAAATATGGCATGACACGTAACTGGGTGCTTGGTTTAACTGTTGTTACTGGTAAAGGCGACATTTTACGTTTAAACAAAGGCATGGTTAAAAATGCAACTGGTTATGCATTACAGCATTTGTTTATTGGTGGTGAAGGTACATTAGGTTTAGTGACCGAAGCAGAAATTAAACTTGAGCGTCAACCACAAAACTTACAAGTTTTAGTTTTAGGTGTTCCTGATTTTGATGCAGTGATGCCTGTATTACATGCATTCCAAAAAGATATCGACTTAACAGCATTTGAGTTCTTTGGTGAACTTGCAATGCAAAAAGTTTTAAACAATGGTCATGTACAACGTCCATTTGAAACCGAATGTCCGTTCTATGTATTGCTTGAGTTTGAAGCACCATACGAGCCGATTATCGACAAAGCAATGGAAATTTTCGAGCACTGTATGGAGCAGGGCTGGGTACTTGATGGCGTGATGAGCCAAAGCCTTGATCAAGTAGAGAGTTTATGGCGTTTACGCGAAGATATTTCTGAATCAATTGCACCGTTTATTCCATACAAAAATGATATTTCTGTATTAATTACTCACGTACCTGCATTTATTCGTGAGATTGATGCAATTGTTCAAGAGAACTATCCTGATTTTGAAATTTGCTGGTTCGGTCATATCGGTGACGGTAACTTGCACTTAAATATTTTAAAACCTGAAAACTTAACCAAAGATGAGTTCTTTGCGAAGTGTCAGGTGGTAAATAAATATGTATTTGATACCGTGAAAAAATACGATGGTTCAATCTCTGCCGAGCATGGCGTAGGTATGACGAAAAAGCCATATTTGGAATATTCGCGTTCTCCTGAAGAAATTGAATATATGAAAGCTTTGAAAAAAGTATTTGACCCGAAAGGTATTATGAACCCGGGTAAATTATTTGATCTCTAATACTTTATTAAATAAAAGAAGTTCTGCTAAAAGCGTATCGTAAGATGCGCTTTTTTATTAAATTTTTTATTTCTTGTATGCTTTCCAACCTGTCAGGATATGATAAATTAACGGTAAAAGACTAAGAGCAAAAAAACTACAAAGCACAATGGCCCATAGAGGTAAATCCCTTGGATTACCTAAAAAGAAATAGGCAAAAATAGAATAAGACAACATTGAAAACATCGCCATTGTTCCAAGTGGAAGCATGACTTTAAAAATTAACATGCTAGCAAATGTTTTGTAGGGTTCCATGTCGCGCTTTAGACTGTAGGCAATAATCATGAGCAATACATAACCTAAAATAAATAGCATAAATAAAGCGGCTGCGAACAATAGAATTGTTCGCCAGCTCTTTTCTTGCGCTGTGTAATCACCAGATTCATAAACAACAGTAATATGTTCACCAACTACAGGCATATCAACAGAGCGAACTGAATTATCTAAAGTTAGAGTTCTATTTTGATTATCTTTAAATTGAACCTGAGCAGTATGCATGAGTGTTTTAGTTTTATATTTACGCCCATTTGAGTCTGTGCGTTCAGTATCTACCCATTCAGAAGTATAACTCACTACAGTTGCATCGTAAGTTGGTTTGGTTGCTAAGCCGTAGACTGCCTGAGAAACCCAATAAGTAAATGGGAAAAATAAAGCACTAATACTAAAAACCACGGCAAATAAATAAGCAAATTCAAATTTACTACTTTTACGATTTTTAGCTAAACGCTTGACCCAAAACTTGGTGAGTACAAATGACCAAATCATCAAAACTGCAACGACCACCAAGAAAACTTGTCCCGCATAAGTCAGTTGCATAACGATCCTATTTGTTATGTGTATTTGAAATTAATTTTATCAAACGATTGTCATTAAAGTTGAGTAAGCAAGAACAAATATTTGGTCTGTAAAAGAGTAGCCATACTTACAACTACATAGTTTCTACAGAGTAACCGAGCAAGGCATAGCATCATAAAGCTATGCCTTTTGTTTTGGTGATAAAGATGCAACGTTTATTTTTAATTTCGGCACTTTGTGCTGGACTTTTCACTGGGTGTGCGACGACCAGTAAATTAATTCCATTTGTGGGTTCGGAAACCCCAATGCAACAAGTACTTAAAGCTCAACCTGAGATTGTAAAAGAGCACAATAACACCTCAGTTCAGCAAGTGTTTAACCGTGTAGAGTCTCCGACTGTTTCTCGTATTACGGTCATTCAAACAGGTTTAATGGATGACTCTGTTTCAGCTATTCGTACAGAATATTCATTTAAATTAGTCGATGAAAAGTGGCAATTGCAAAATAAGCAAAAGAGCTACCAATGTGCGAGAGGAAAAAATACTAAAGGTTTCCAAACACAGCTTTGCTCATAAAAATAAAAAGACGATAAATATATCGTCTTTTTTACCCTTTAAATTATACGCCACTCTCTAAAATTCTAATTTTGACATCAACGACATCATCTTTGACTGCTTCATGATGCGCTTGCATATGAGGTGTAGCTAAGTGTGCTTCAAGATGAGCCACGCTTTCCCATTTTTCTAACATAACAATCGTGTCAGGCTCTTGAGTCTGGAAGCTCGCATTTGATTTATGGTCAATTAAAGGTTCATAACCATGACAACCTTCTTCTGCTAAAACAGTTGGAATGATTTTCTGAAATGCATCCAATACGTTTTGGCGGTGCTGTCCACCCGATTGAATACGAATTTCCGCAATAATGGTAAGCATTGTGTTCTCCTTATTAAGCTGCTGCAAATACAGTGTTTAGATGTGCTTTATATTCTTCAACGTAACTATCAATGTCAGGCATTTTAATCACATCGTTTACAATGAAAGTTGGCAGAGTGCTCATACCTAAAAACTGATTGGCTTTATGAAATGGTAAATAAACACCATCTACACCAACGCCGTGGAAGAACTGATCCGCATCGTCAAATGCCTCCATCGGTGCATTCCAAGTGAGTGACAGCATATATTTCTTGTCATGAATTAAACCACCTGAACCATATTTTTTTGAGGCATCAGAGCGGCTACGACCATCGTTTGCATATAATGAACCGTGACCTGTCGTAAATACATCATCAATATATTTTTTTACAGTCCACGGTGCACCCATCCACCAGCCGGGCATTTGATAAATCACGACATCTGCCCATAAGAATTTTTCTACCTCAGCTTCTGCATTGTAGTCGCTATCTGCACGAGTGACTTGTACGTCATGGCCTAGTTCAGTGAGATGGTCCGTTGCCAATGCCGTGAGTGTGTCATTTAATTCACCATTTGAATGCGCAAATTGTTTAGCGCCATTAATGACTAAAATATTGCTCATGGACGTTTCTCTAATTCAATTCTTAAACTTGAGCGATACTTTAGAGAAGTTACTCTTAGAGAAAAATGCAGTAATTGGAAAAATATTATTGAGTAAAAATCACTAATATGGACTGGATATATTGTATTTATGCTTTACTTGAAAGATATATTTTACAAAGTTGAACGGAAAAAATTGTTTGTAGCCTTTAGCATCAAGGTGAAGTTGTGGTGGAGTTGAGTATGAAAAAAATTGGTTTACTCATGATGTGTAATTTATTGGTTCTGAGTGCATGTACACCGAATACAAACCCACCTACACCTCAAGCTAATAGTCCGATACAAGCTGTTTTGATCGATCAACCAAACCTTTTAAATAACGCAAGTAATTTAAGTATTTCACAGCAAATGAATGCTTTGGATGATGCTTCTAATGCACAAGTAACTATTTTACAAACTGTGCCTAGTGAAGATGCTATATCAAAAACACGTACTGAATATTTATTAAAACGTGATCAGACCATTTGGAAAATCGTAAATAAAAAGCAAAGCTACCAATGTACAAAAGGGCAGGAAACAACAGATTTTCAAGTTAATCCTTGTCCTTAAGGCTGAATCCTTAGAAGATATGTGGATAACTTTAGAGTTATTCACAATATAAAAGTGGGTTGAGGTTAAGCAAAATATAGAATTTAAAATGGTTGGAATTGTCCGATTGATGATCAATATAAAAAGTGATATTGTGTCATCCGGCAATTAAGCCAAATGGTAAAAATTACCGAATCTCACGTCATACATTTTTTCTTGTCTTAGACACCTTGTGAATACGGTGTTTCACATTCTAAACATGCACTCTCACGGCATATAACAGCTTAACTAAAGATTGACTGACCATACTGTCATCGTCATGACTACATTATTTATTTCAATATGTAGTTACTGAGACATTTTGGCCGCTATTTTGAAGTGTACAACTCATGAATAATATTCAAACGACAGCGTTGAACCGTACAACGTTGATGTTTCCTTTAGCTTTAGTGCTATTTGAATTTGCGGTTTATATTGGTAATGACCTGATTCAGCCAGCTATGTTGGCAATTACTGAAGATTTTGGTGTGAGTGCAACTTGGGCACCGTCTTCAATGTCATTTTATTTATTAGGTGGTGCATCTGTTGCATGGTTACTTGGGCCTTTATCAGACCGATTGGGGCGTAAGAAAGTTCTTTTAACTGGTGTATTATTTTTTGCCTTGTGTTGTTTTTTAATTTTATTAACAAGACAAATCGAACACTTTCTGACATTACGTTTTCTACAAGGTATTGGGCTAAGTGTAATTTCAGCAGTCGGATATGCGGCAATTCAAGAAAATTTTGCCGAACGTGATGCAATTAAAGTCATGGCACTCATGGCAAACATCTCATTGCTTGCGCCCTTGCTAGGACCTGTACTTGGAGCCTTCTTAATTGATTATGTATCTTGGCACTGGGGTTTTGTGGCAATTGCTTTACTTGCACTGCTGAGTTGGGTTGGCTTAAAGAAACAAATGCCGAGTCAGAAGGTAAGTGTGACCAAACAGCCTTTTAGTTATCTTTTTGATGACTTTAAAAAAGTATTTAGCAATCGGCAATTCCTTGGTTTAACGCTAGCCTTACCGCTTGTCGGTATGCCGCTTATGCTTTGGATTGCATTATCGCCAATTATTTTGGTCGATGAGCTCAAGCTAACGAGTGTGCAATATGGATTAGCTCAATTCCCAGTATTTTTAGGTTTAATTGTAGGTAACATCGTTTTAATTAAAATTATTGACCGTTTGGCTTTAGGTAAAACAGTCCTGATTGGTTTACCAATTATGCTCACTGGTACAGTCATTTTAATATTAGGTGTTGTTTGGCAAACCTATTTAATTCCTTGTTTACTTACAGGAATGACACTCATTTGTTTTGGTGAAGGAATTAGTTTCTCAGTGTTGTATCGCTTTGCACTGATGTCATCTGAAGTGTCGAAAGGAACTGTAGCTGCTGCTGTTTCAATGCTATTAATGACGAGCTTTTTTGCAATGATTGAGCTTGTACGTTATCTCTATACTCAATTTCACTTATGGGCTTTCGTGCTATCTGCTTTTGCATTTATTGCCTTGTGGTTTACTCAACCACGCTTGGCCTTAAAAGAGGAAATGCAGGAAAGAGTTGCACAAAATTTACATTAAAAAAATACCGGAATTTATATTCCGGTATTTTTTATTCTACTTAATTTCTTGCTCTAAAAGTTTGTTTTTAAGGGTCAACAACTCAGGCAAGGTTTCTAATAGTAAGCTCATTTGTTTTAACACGAGCGTGTAGCTTTCTGAAAAGTCTTCATGAGTTGTTAAGCTTTGAATTTGCTTTAAAGTTTGCTCAATAAAATTCAAGTCAACAGAAACTTGTTCAAATAAACTTTGGTTAAGAATTTGCTGGCAATCCAGTAAAAGCTGTAATACCTGTTGATCTTCAATTTTTTGTCTTTGGCTACCTAATGCTGCGACATAACTCAACTGGCTATGACTATAAACTAAATAACGAAAGGCGTAATGAATCAGCTCCGGTTTCGGGTTGGGCTCAGCACTTAAGCTCGAAATCATATTCGAGAGCTCAATTTGTGCATTATGTGCAGCACGGCGAATTCTACGATATTCAATGTCCTGATTTTTACCATGCTGGTATTGCTCAACAATCATATTGAAATAATCCAGTGTGGCTTGGCTACTTTTTTTAATATTGTTTGGAATATTACGAAAGTTCCAGTCTGGCCATATAAAATTAACAGCAAGCCATGCAATAAAGCAGCCTAATAAGGTGTCGATTAGACGAGGTAAAATAATACTGAAACCTGCACCTTTTAAGTTGAAAATGAGCAATACCATTAAGGTTGCCATCAGTGTTGCCAACGCATATTTCTTCTGGCGCAAGTAGAAAAAGCTCACTCCACAAATAATAGTGAGAATGAGTTGACCTTCAATGCTTGGAACAAAATACAAAATAGGAATACCCCATAAAACGCCAAGTAAGGTTCCAATTGTTCTAAGCTTTAAACGGCTTTTGGTTGCAAAGTAAGTAATTTGGCAAACAAATAAACTAGTGAGTAAAATCCAGTAGCCATGTTGGGCAAAAGGTAATAGAGTAATTGCGTAACCCGCAGCAAACACAACCGCAATTCGTATTGCATGTCTAAATAGGGCAGATTGTGGTGTTAGTTGCTGGCGAATTTTTAAAACAAGGTCAGAAAAACCTTGAATATCATCATCTAGTAAATTGAGGTGTTCTTGTTTGTTTTGACTTAGCGTTTCATTAAACGGCTGAGCATATTGAAGCTGTTCAAATTGTTCATGCATGTCTTTTAAATTATTAAAAATCAATTTTAGATTTTTAACTTCAAAATTTTGCGGGTGTTGTTGTATCCAGTCTTTTAAAGAACTTTCCAGATGGTTTAAAACAATTTGTCCTTCTTGAGAAGACTGATATTGCTGATTATGCAAAATACATTGGGCTAAATCGTGGCAAGCTTGGGCCTGTAGACGCAGATTTTTTTGAAAACGGAAAATAAGATCACTACGGCTAAAGTTTTGTTGAATATGTTCGTAGTGTAGATAATTAGAAGTCGCTTGTTCATGTATATCGCGGGCAAAAAAGTACAGATTTAACCAGTAAATACTTTTATTACTGACTCGTGATGCCTTAAGACGAGTTAGCAGGGAACTACGTATTTGGTTAAGACTTTGCGCGACTTGCGTATTTTGGAGTGATAATTCAAATAAAAGCTGTTCAACATTTTCTTTATTATCAGGATCGAACAAGCGTGCTTTAGCTTGAAGTAAGGCAGAGATTTCTTCAAAAATTTGCGAAAGCTTATCTTGTAAAGGAAGGGTTGGTTTTAAAAGAAAAAATAAAATAGAAGTTAGACCGTACCACAGTGCGCCATAGACAAAATAAGTAGGCTGTTGATACCAGTGAGCATATTCTCCTAAACCAAACATGCTATAAATTGAAAGTAAAATTGTACCAAAAGAAATGGTAGCGTAGCGCTGACCTAAGGCGCCCAATAAAATGAAACAAGCACTTGAAATTGAAAGATATAAAATAAATAAAAGTTTATAGGGTGCTAAAAATCCAAGAATAGTGCTGACAGTAAAAAAGAGTAGGCAGACATACAGTAAGTTGCGTAAACGAAGACTTAAGCGATCATCAAAATCTGTTAGTGCTGCGGCAATCGCACCTAACGTTACAGGAACAATGAGTTCGTTATGACCCAACCACAGTAAGCCTAAAGTTGTGCCTGTGAGTACAATTAAAATTTGCAGGCAGTAAATTAAAATTGAATTCGCTTTAAAACGATTAAATATTTGAGTCAAATAATTCACGGCTTTTTTTCTAAGTGAGAGGGTACGTGATAAGGGATATTTAAATTTTTATTACTTGAAAAATATTATGCGTTTTATTTAAAAAAGTCAGTTTGTTTTTAAGATTTTATAATAATTAATTTGTCTAAACTGCTTAATAAAATAACAAAATTGTGGATATCTTTTTAGATACCCACAATTTAAAAAATAACAAATTATTGAATTACGCCACAGGCAATTCGTGCTCCGCCACCGCCTAAAGGTAGAGGAGAATCTGAATAGTTATCACCGCCCGCATGAATCATGATTGCGCGACCTTGAATGTCAGCAAGTTTTAAACGTGGCGCAATAACAGCGGTGGTAGCAACACCGGTGCTGTCGACGACTAATGCTGGTAAGTCGCCCAAGTGCCCGTTAGTTGGCGTACCATGATGTGGTGCTTGATTAGGATTATAATGACTACCTGCAGCTAAAGCAGCACCTGGTTTTCCATCTTTAACAGCAGGAGCACACGATGCATTTTCATGAATATGGAAACCACGAGTACCGCTTGGTAAATCTGCTAAAGCAGGGGTAATAATTAAGCCTTTATCACTGTCTTGAAAGCTAATCGTCCCTATTTTTTTACCAATCCCATTAGCTGTGACTTCATTTACATCGACTACTTTTTTGGTATGCATTGTCGTTAATGCATGAGTCGTATCAGATACTGTTTTGCTTACCGTACTACAACCAACTGTTAATAAAGCTGTTAGTGCACATACTGCACTCATTTTATTTAATACTGGCATTATTAGATGTCCTTATAGATATAAATCTGATTTTTTTATTCAAGCAAAGGCCTGTAAACCCTACAAGTTAATTTAAATAGTCACTTTGTATCCTGAAACATTTTTAAATCATTGGCTTAATTTTTAGATGGTGGTAAATCATCATCCGAATCATAAATCATGGTCGTTTTAGGCATGGGTTCAGGATCAATCGTTTCATGAAGCCATTCACGCCAAATCGCTAATAAAACAGCTAAAATAACAGGGCCAATAAATAAACCGACTAAACCAAAACTCGCAATACCACCCAGTACACCAAACATAATCAGTAAAAACGGAATTTGAGTTGCACCAGAAATTACAAGTGGGCGAATCACATTGTCTGAGCTACTTACAATCAGAACACCCCATAAAACCACGCCAATGGCTTCCATGGTTTGCCCTTGTGAAAACAGCCATAGACCAACACCTAAATAGGAAACAGGGGTACCGAAGGGAATGAGTGCTAATAAGAACGTCGCAATCGTGAGCACCATTGGATTGGGTACACCAGCGACGAAATAGCTTAATCCAGCAAGGACTGCTTGAGCAATTGCAGTTAAACCGACACCATAGACAACGGCACGGGTTGTTTCTGAAATTGTATCTAGATAATGGTGAATACGTAGGCCAATCACCATTTCTAAGGCTTTACTCACTTGAGTTAAGATCGTGTGACCGTCACGGTAAAAGAAGAAAAGACTTAAAATTGCAAAACCAAGTTTGACGAGATTTTTACTAATTTCATTGATTAAAACTCGCCCATAACTTAAATGGCTTTGTATCCAAGCTGCAATACTCTGAATCGTACTATTTGGGTCGGTGTTTATATCATTTAGTGTTCTGGTTATTTCTTTGCCAATAAAAGGAAGATTTTTAATGAAATCAGGTACGCTTAAATGACCAGAAAAAACCTGACGCTGTAAATCAAGATAGAGATTGCGGCCTTCATGTTGCAAAATAAAAATAGCGCAGATTAGGGGTACACCAACAACTAAAATAACAAAGCTAATCATGACTGTGGCATTTAAATTATTACGGTTTTCGCCAAAAAAACGCTGAATTCTTAAATAAATTGGCCAAGTCATGTAGGCGATAATCGCAGCCCAAACTACAGGTACAATAAAGTACTTCAGGATGTTAAATCCTAAAAATAACAGGATGAAAAACAGCCCAAACAATAAAACGCGCTGTAAAGTAGGAGCGTATGGATGCACGAACAAAAATTCTCTAATTATTTAAATAGAATGGGGTCATATTAACTGAAAAATGACCTGAGGCAAATTTTAGGCAGAAATGCTGATCTATACATTCCTGCTCAATAAAAATGAAAAAGTTATTTTTAAAACCACTCGGACTTATCTTCGATTAGTTTATTTAAAAGTGGCTGCCACTGGCTTTGAATTGCAATAAAGTTTTTTTGTGGTTTATCAAACACACTCAAACCTTGCATTGCTAAACTGCCATAAGCACTACGCTCTGCAATCCATGCAATCGGTTCATGTTCGATTTTTTCAAAAAATTGCTGAATATCTTTTGAGCTAGCACTATTCGGTTTAACACGATTTGCAAGCAGTAAAATTTGTACTTTTCCTTTGCGAATACGTTTAATATCCTGCAAATGCTTGAGAAAACGACGTGTACTGTCGATATCAAAAAATGAAGGTTGAAGTGGTGTAATAATGGCATGAGCTTCGCTGACTAATTGTTCAGCATGGTCGCCTGAAAGAGCGCCGGGTGCATCAATAATTAAATAATCTAAATTTTTAGGTGCATCACCAATAGATTTTTCTTGGCGCCAATCAAGGCTTTGAATTGCAGCTACATTTTCTGGACGTTGCTTTAACCATTGTAAGGAAGATTTTTGGTTATCAGAATCCGCTAAAGCTACTTTATATCCTTTTTGTGCCAAAGCTGTTGCCAAAGTAATGGCTGTCATGGTTTTTCCGCATCCACCTTTTTGATTTGCAATAAGTATCGTTTTCATAAATTCAGTTATATTCAGCAGCACACTTGTTCTGCTTATACCTTAGCATCTTTTTATGAGAAGTAGATGACTGCCTTTGACAAAAGTTTAAGCTAGTTCGTAATTTTAGTTATGATTGCTCATCTACCGTGATGATATGTATTTATTAAGGAAAATTTATGTCCGTATGGCTGGCCATGCTTATAGGTGCTGGTATTGGTATTATTATCACAACGCTTATTTTATCAAATACCCGTAATGGTCGAATCAAGGCTGAATACGAGCAATATATTGCGGAGTTAGAGCTTGAGCATCAACAGGCGCTTGCCCAGGCACAAAAGCGGAGTGTGAATACAAGCCGCGCTGTATTAAAAGGTAAAATGGCAGAACAATTTGCTCCGATTTTACCTGAGTTTCAATACTTACCAAGTGATGCCAAATTTCTGGGTGACCCGGTTGATTACGTTATTTTTGATGGCTATACCGATTTTAGAGATGGAGATGGAACTGCCGAGGATATCCAGATTATCTTGCTTGATATTAAAAGTGGGGGAGCTCGTTTAACCAAAGGACAGCAAGCAATTGCTCAAGCAATAAAAGAAGGAAAGGTACGTTTTGAAACGTTGCGAATTGATTTTGAAGATTAACAATCAATTTAATTAGGCACAAAAATAGACGAAATTGATCTGTATTGTTACTAAATACTGATATTTTTTTCATCGCTTAGAGCTACTATAAATTAGAGATCTGCTGCATTTGATCTAGTAATATTTGAGGTATAAAGCGATGAAAAAACAACATGTAATGCTAGGCTTATTGGCCTCTTTATGTATCAGCTCAGCTTTTGCTTCGACGGCCTCTACTTCTGGTGAATATAATATTGCAAATGGTTTGTTACCGATAGAAAAAGATCAATCAATTTCTGTGTTACAGCCATTTCAAGGCAATTTTAGAATTTTAGGTTCAAAAATTTATAAAAATGATGAACAAGCTAAGTTCTCACCGATTGATTATGCGGTAAGTTGGGGGCTATTTGCTCAACCAGATATTGCTCGTACCATTTCAGTTAAACAGTATGACCGCTATTTGAACTGGAAAATGAGTAAGCTTCCTGTACCTGCTGAGCAAGCGATGCAAATGGTGTCTAATATGCACATCATTCCTGCGAGTCCTCAAATTGCTCAACAAATTAAACAAGTTAAACGCGGTGACTTGCTATACCTCAAAGGTGAATTAGTCGAAATTAAAGATAAAAATTTAGTTTGGCGGTCATCTTTAACCTCAAGTGATACAGGTGATGGTGCTTGTGAGTTATTCCGTGTTCAATCGATTCATTGGGTTGAAAAACAAAATATATAAATTAAAAAGCCTTCTTGTTCAGAAGGCTTTTTATTGCACACTATAAAATTAATGCTGCTGTGAAGCTTTCCAGTATTTCAACTGGTTCTGAGCTTGTAAGTAGTCAGCAAGTTGATTGACTTGTTCATCTTTATTGGCCTGTTTATCACTGATATGTTTTTCTTGATTTTCCCAATATTGATAAAGTAAGCCTTGAATATAACGACCTTGTTCAGTTTTTAAGTCGAGGTCTTTTAACATAGTTAATGCTGAACGTACATTATCAAGTGTACGTTTCTGTTCAAACTCTGTGGTAAGTGTACCTGCTGCATGCATTTTTTCTAGCTCAGTTTCCATTTCATCGCTCATTTCAGTAAAGCGACGGTCATAGTCTTCTAATAAAGCAATGTCATGCGCATCGTCAGCAGTGGCTGCGAACTTTTTAACAGGTCTTTCATTGAGCTTTTCCATCACCTGATCGGTAGATGAATTTGTCTGATGTTGTTCGGTCTTTGCTGGTTCATCTGCTTTTTTACAAGCAGTCAATAATAGGCTAGAGCTGAGCAAAGACATTAAAATGATATGAGGCGTTTTTTTAAACATAGCTTTCAACCGAACCTATTCTCTATGATTTGACGACGTACTTTTCTGAAAGTGATATGCATATGTGACATATGGAAAATCAATCTGATCTTGTGGGCCTAGCCCTGTAAAATCATAAACAATTTTTTCAAATTGAGCTTTGAGCTGTAATTGATCTTTTTCGGTCATTGCTGCAATAAAACTTGTAGAGAGTAATCTTTTACTCACCACTTGTTCGACAGTACCATGCTGTGATTGCGAAAAAGTTTCTAAGCTTTCAAAACTAAATAAATTTTGATTTTCAAAAACCTTTTTCCAGTTTTCACTATGGTAACGCGGTGTATCACCTTCAAGGGGTAGCAAAAAATCTGCTAAGGCTTTTACCCAGTTCGTACGTTCATCACGCTGGTTCCACACGAGTCCCAAATGTCCTTGCGGTTTTAATATTCGATGGATTTCAGTCAGTGTTTCCATGTTGTCAAACCAATGGAAAGATTGAGCGCAAATGACTGCATCAATTTGTTGATCATCTAGCGGAATAGCGTGGCTAAACGCCTGTAAAGTTTTAATATCAGTATAGGCTTGCTGAAGCTGTTGTAACATCTCGCCAATTGGCTCTACTGCAAGAATATTGGCATGGGTTTGTTTTAAGTAGGGTAAGAATTTGCCAGTACCTGAGCCAAGATCAATAACAGTAGAATTTTCATGTATTTGGAGGCGTTCTTGCAGCCAACTGACTATTTCTGCTGGATAATTCGGTCTAACTTGCTGATAAAGCTCCGCAGCGGAACTGAAGCCTTTTTGAGCGGCAGGATGTAAGGATTGTGTCATATTTTGCGCTTTTTAATCTGACTGGCATCTATAAAATAAGATACTCCGCAATCATAAATTGGCAAAACACCTATTTTGTTTCATTTTTGACGATGTATGTGGGAGTAAATTTTCTTTCGGTGTGAGCATGGATAAGCAAATTATTTTTGAAGACGAACACATTAGAGCCATTTTTTTACAAGGCGATTCTAATACATTAGTTCTCTCTTTTGGCGATTTGATTACCCGAGCGAGTGGCTTATCTATCAATGCTGAAAAGTCTCTAATAAAGTACCAATACAATGTTATTGGGATTATGCCAAAACAAAAATCATGGTTCCCAAAAGCCAGTATGGTTGAAATGGCCAAAGCCATTTTGCCTATTCTTCAGCGTTTTAAAAATATTGTAGCTTATGGCGGCTCAATGGGCGGCTATGCAGCAATCAAGTATTCGAACCTTTTAAATATGAATCGAATCGTTGCATTTGTTCCTCAATATTCAATTGACCCTGACCAGGTTGAAGACCGCCGCTATGCTGAATTCTTTGATGCTGTTGCAAATAAAGATATGCAAATTCAGTTGCAAGATGTAGATGCAAGTCGTGAATATATTATTGTTTATGACCCTTACTTTGCTGTCGATCGCGAACATTACTTAAAAATAAAAGAGCTATTGCCAAGTTTACATACGGTTCATTTACCTTTTACAGGGCATGAAGCTTTATCAGTATTGGCAAGCTCAAGTCTGTTACATGATTTTATTGAGCATGAATTTGATGAAACGTATTTCTATCAACATGTACGTAAAATCAAAAAACAAAGTAAATTCTATTACCGTAATGTACTTGCGAATGTGCTGACATACCATGACAGCATGTTATTAAAAATTTTACGTCAAAATGATTTTCAATTAGATGAACGTTATTTAGATAACCCGCTCAAGCAAGCGATTACACGTAGTCTTTTAAAAACAAAGCAGGCAACTGAGCACGATTTTCAAAAGCTTGGAATTAAAATTCAGTACATTCAGCAAGCTGCAACTTATAAAAAAGGTTTGCAGACTCACTCTGATACAGTCTTGGTATTCAATTTAATTAATTTAAAGCTTGAAGCTTATGCTATAGATGTTGTGCTAGCAAACACATCGTATCTGATCCCGATTGTGACAGAGCAGACTGGAGTTGCACATATTGAATTAAATAATGAAATTTATTTGTTAGGTATGAATGACCGAAAAATTATTAAATTATTCAAACAAGGTGATGCATTAAGCTCGGATATGAGTCCGTTTGTCATTAAACAATATGCTGATTTTTTTGCATTGAGCTACAAGCAATTTAATTTAGATTGTGATGAACAAGGCGTTTGTGACTACATTGAAGGTTCAGTTCAACCATCGCAACAATTTGTACTGACCAGTTATTAATTTTAATTTACTGATTAAATAAAGCCCAAATCTTCAAATTTGGGCTTTATTTTTTGCTCAAAAAATATTTTTTTATTAATTTATTTGTATATAAAATCAAAAGTCATTATTTAAATAAATAATGCGATTAATTTTTAAATAAAGATAGGGCTAAAAGTAGCCATGATAAATTAAGCGAAAAATTATTATATTTAAAAATTAATGGTTTTTAGTTTTATATAAATTAAAGAAATATTGTTGGGTTATTTAAAATACAATGATTGCTTTGGAGTCTATTAATTAATTGTTTTTTATTGCAATTTTATTTGTGTTGAGAAGGTGTGCTTAAAATAGCTTCACTATTCAAAGATAATTGCATATTTATTTTTTTCTCCTAAAATGATTTTTTACTAAATTGTCGTTACAGTTTTTTATATGCAATCATTAAATTATCGGAATAATGATGCATCGCAACATGGAAGTTCTGCACCTTTGAAACGAGCAATGAGTACTCGACATTTGGTGATGATCTCCCTTGGCGGTGCCATAGGTACAGGTCTTTTTTTAGGGTCTGGCGACGTAATTGCTCAAGCTGGCCCAATTGGCGCAATTATCTCTTATTTCTTGGGCGGTTTGATTGCCTATACCGTTATGCTCTGTCTTGGTGAGCTAGCGGTTCATGTGCCTGAATCGGGCTCTTTCGGTGAATACGCACGACGCTATATTGGTCCGGGCACAGGTTATATGATTACCTGGCTATATTGGTTGACTTGGACTGCCACTTTAGGAACTGAATTTACTGCCGCAGCTTTGCTGGTTAAGGAATGGTTTCCATCTACTTCTGTTTGGGCGTGGACTTTGTTTTTTGGTGGACTCGTCTTTTTCCTTAATATTAGTTCAACGCGTTTATTTGCTGAATCTGAGTTCTGGCTTGCTCTGATTAAAGTTATAACAATTATTGTATTTATTACTTTGGGTTTATTGGCAATTTTTGGTTTTATTCCTTATCACGGACATGAAACAGCGCCGTTATTCAGCAATTTAACGGCTCAAGGTTGGTTCCCGCACGGTTTATTCCCAATTTTCACAACCATGCTCATTGTAAACTTTGCCTTCTCTGGTACTGAGCTTATTGGAGTTGCTGCAGGTGAGGCAGAGGAACCGGCAAAGACTGTACCTAAGGCAATTAATGCAGCGATTTGGCGTTTGCTCATATTCTTTGTGGGGACAATTGTTGTCATTTGTTCTTTGCTTCCATTTCATCTTGCGGGTCTTAATGCAAATGATGTGAGCAGTAGTCCATTTGTGACAGTATTTAATTATATTGGTATTCCGTATGCAGAAGACATTATCCGCTTCGTAATTATTACGGCGCTGCTTTCAGCTGCGAATTCTGGTTTATTTGCTGCATCACGAATGATGTGGTCGCTTTCAGCAAAAAATCAATTACCTAAAATTTTCTCTAAACTTACACCATCTGGTACACCTATTGTTGCCATTATTGTGACGATGTTTGGTGCTATTCCTGGGTTGCTTTCAGAACAGTTTGCACCAGAAACAATTTTCAAAAATTTGTTAGGTGTTGCTGCCTTTACAATGGTTGTTGTTTGGATTGCCATTTGTATTTCACAATTTAACTTCCGTAGACAATGGTATAAGTCAGGAAAAACAGCAAAAGATTTACGATTCGCTGCGCCGCTTTTCCCTCTTACTCCAATTGTAGGTGGGCTATTTTGTATAGTTACTTGTATCAGTATGGTGTTTGATCCATCTATGCAGGTTGGATTTATCTGCTGTATTATCTTTATCTTGCTGTGTTATATCAGCTATTTTGTCTTTTATCATAAGAAAGAGAGTGCTCTAAACTAAGCCTATTTATTGCTTAATTTGGTTGATAAGAGGTCCCTCATGGGACCTTTTTTTTTATGTCTATAAATTGTGCATAGAAGAGTACTTTTATATATTTTTTTTAAAAATGTTTTTTTTATTTTAATAATAAATTCAAATAATGATTCATAAATTAACCATTTATCGGAATGTTATTAATAGCTAATTATTATAAGTCTTTAAATAAGTATATGTTTAACATGATTATTTAAGGGCTGTGTAATTTTTATATTTCTATTTTTTATTTTAAATAAGACTGTACAAAAAAATATTATGAAATTTTCTAAAAAATTTGAAGGATTTTTGAAATTTTTTTTAATTAAGTTATTGTTATTAAATGTTAATTTTTTAACCATTTTTAATTTTAATATTTTTTAAATTTCCATAAAATAAAATTATTATGGCTGAGGCTTTTTTTAGGCTTTGTTACTTTTTTATTATAAAATTTCGGGGAAATTGATTATTTTTTCTCTGCTTGTTTATTTTAAAATGTTCTAAATTATCTTGCTCTGTGCTATATTTACTTAAAGATTTTATGTCTATATGAAAGCGCGATTAATCAGCTTGAGTAGTGATGTGAAGCTTGCAGTATTATTGAACAATTTTTATTTAAAAAGACTAATGGAGGGATCTATCGATTAGTCAAAAATAATTTCATGGACTTATGGTTTTTTTGTTTTATGAACCCTAGTTCTTTTTAACTCCCAAACGGTTATGTCACCTCTTTTGCACTTATTTCCAATCGACTTGTTTGAGTTGATTGCGGTGGAACTTTTGCTTTTATAAAGACATTTTTTATAAACAGCAGATGAGGCAAGAGAAAGATTGTAAAAGATATCGATATATAAAAGTAAATCTTACTTTTGATATCACAAGATGGAATTTAAAAGGTCTGAAGCTTTAGAAGAGCGGAAGATTTTATAAATAAATCAAAACATTGTTATTGCAAGGTTTTGGTTGCTGAATAATAAAGACTACGGATTTATCACATCTGAGTCTATGTAGGTATATAGGAAAAAAGATGTCAGATCTTTCATACGTAAACGAACATAGCGATGCATGGCAAACTTACTTGGCACAAATTGACCGTGTAGCGCCATATCTAGAACACTTAGCTGATTATATCGATACTTTAAAGCGCCCTAAGCGTGCTCTTATTGTTGATGTACCAATCGTAATGGATGACGGTTCAATCCAGCACTTTGAAGGCTACCGTGTACAACACAACTTGTCTCGCGGTCCTGGTAAAGGTGGTGTTCGTTACCATCCAAATGTTGATTTAAATGAAGTGATGGCGTTGTCTGCATGGATGACAATTAAAACTGCTGTTTTGAACTTGCCATTTGGTGGTGCAAAAGGTGGTATCCGTGTTGACCCACGTAAATTATCTACGCGTGAATTAGAGCGTTTAACTCGCCGTTATACGACTGAAATTGGTCACATTATCGGACCTCAAAAAGACATTCCTGCTCCAGACGTTGGTACAAATGCCAATATCATGGGTTGGATGATGGATACTTATTCTACTAGCCAAGGTCACACAGTGACTGGTGTTGTAACTGGTAAACCAGTTCACTTAGGCGGTTCTTTAGGACGTGTTAAAGCGACTGGTCGTGGTGTATTCGTTACTGGCCGTGAAGTTGCTGCAAAAATCAACTTACCAATTGAAGGCGCGAAAGTTGCTGTACAAGGCTTTGGTAACGTAGGTAGTGAAGCTGCTTTCTTATTTGTTGAATCAAAAGCAAAAATCACTCACGTTCAAGACCACACTGGCACAATTTTCAATGCTGACGGTATTGATCTTGTTGCATTACGTGAGCACGTAAACGCAAACCAAGGTGTTGGCGGTTTTGCTGGTGCGCAATCAATTGCAGATGAAGATTTCTGGACTGCTGAAGTAGACATCATTATTCCTGCTGCATTAGAAGGCCAAATCACAGTTGAGCGTGCTGAAAAACTTAAAGCTAAGTTGATTTTAGAAGGCGCGAACGGCCCGACTTATCCTAAAGCTGAAGATGTATTGGTTGAGCGTGGCATTGTTGTTGTTCCTGACGTTGTATGTAACGCCGGCGGTGTAACTGTAAGTTACTTCGAATGGGTTCAAGACATGGCGAGCTATTTCTGGAGCGAAGAAGAAATCAACGAACGTTTAGACAAGTTGATGGTTCAAGCAATGGATGACGTTTGGAATACAGCGAATAAGAATGCTTGTACTTTACGTACAGCAGCTTACATCTTGGCTTGTGAGCGTATCTTAAAGGCTCGTAAAGAACGCGGGATTTTCCCAGGCTAATCTGAGGAAATTACCTTTTAGGAAAAGTGGGCTGAGCAAATATAAAGGATGTATAGGGTTATTTGTTCAGTCCCTTTTTCTAAATGAATTAAAGACAGTAAGACAGATTAAATAAATTAAATAGATACTGAGGTAAGCATGGAACAGCCAATTTCTGTAACTCGAAGCAACTTTAATGACTGGATGGTTCCAGTATTTGCACCGGCAAATTTCATTCCGGTACGTGGTGAAGGTTCACGTATCTGGGATCAAGAAAATAAAGAATATATCGATTTTGCAGGCGGGATTGCAGTAAATGCATTAGGTCATGCGCATCCAGTGGCAGTTAATGCGTTAACAGAACAAGCAAAAAAACTTTGGCATGTCGGCAATGGTTATACCAATGAACCCGTACTGCGTCTTGCTAAACAACTCACTGAAAATACATTTGCAGACAAAGTATTCTTCTGTAACTCAGGTGCAGAAGCAAATGAAGCAGCATTAAAGCTTGCTCGTAAAGTTGGACTCGACAGTGGTGTCTCAGGTAAAAGCGGTATTGTGGCATTTAACAATGCGTTTCACGGCCGTACTTTATTTACCGTTTCGGCTGGTGGTCAGCCAAAATATTCACAAGACTTTGCACCACTTCCAAACGGCATTAGCCATGTTGCTTATAATGATTTAGAAGCGGCTAAAGCAGTTATTAATGAGCAAACCTGTGCAGTAATTGTAGAGCCTGTACAAGGTGAGGGTGGGGTAATTCCTGCTGATATCGAATTTTTAAAAGGTTTACGTGAACTGTGTGATCAGTTCGGTGCCTTACTTATTTTTGATGAAGTGCAAACAGGTGTCGGTCGTACAGGTTCACTTTATGCTTACATGAACTACGGTGTTACACCGGATGTGCTTACTACTGCAAAAGCATTGGGCGGTGGTTTCCCTGTCGGTGCAATG